>JANMPY010000447.1:0-2975 GCA_031370095.1 Betaproteobacteria bacterium | reverse complement strand
TGGCGCGTGTGTCGTATCTGCCTTCAAGCGGGGGTAAGTTACCTGGTGCCGGGCTCGGCGTCAGGCGATAGCCTTGCTTGGGCAACGAGTCATCAACCGTGCGATCTGCGGAAAAACGGATGAAGAGCGCGCTGTTCGGCGTGAATTCGGCGCTGATGCGGCCGGCCAGAACTTCTTTGTTGTAGTTGTCGTTACCGTTGACAACGTTCTTGCCGAAACCGTCGCGGTTGAATGAGGCGATGGTTCCGCCAATTTTCAGTGTGTCTGACACCGGCACGCTACCTTTGACAACCAAGTCCTTTTCGTTGTAACTGCCGAACGTTGCTTTGACGCTTAATTCGGGTTTATCGGAAAGTTTGCGCGTCACGTATTTGATTGCGCCGCCGATCGTGTTGCGACCATAGAGTGTGCCCTGCGGCCCGCGCAGAACCTCAATGCGTGCCAGATCATAAATGTCGGAGAGGGCACCCTGAGGGCGCGCCAGATAAACATCGTCCAGATAAATGCCGACGCCCTGCTCGTAGCCGGCCACTGGATCCTGTTGGCCGATACCGCGAATGAATGCCGTGAGGGTGGTATTGGTTGCGAGTGATGTTTTTAGCGTCGTATTCGGAATCAAGTCCGCCAGACCAGAAATATCAGGAATTCCCGCATTTTCAAGTGCCGCGCCAGAAAACGCAGTAACGGCACCGGGAACATCCTGTATCAGTTCTTCGCGCCGCCGTGCTGTGACCGTAATAACTTCGATTTTTTCGTTGTCGTCCGCCTTTGCGACCGCGGGACTCGTTGGCACCGCCTGCTGGGCATACACCGATCCGGTACCGACAAACAGGGCGGCAATGGCAACGCTTATGGTTTTCAGTTTCATACTTTTCTCCTCAAGGTAGTTTTTTGTAGAACTTGCCGCTTAAAACAAAAAAGCGTTAAAATTCATTAGTTGATGAATTATCGTATCAAAGTATTTCCGCGAGTGCAAGGCGCGCGTCGGTTGGTGTTGCAAAATGTGTACAGGTTGTAGAAATATTGCTCAATCAGGAAAAAAACATGCGAGCTCGAATTTGGATGGCAGCATTTGGCGTTTTTACGGCAACCGTTGCCTTTGCCCAGCCGAAAGAAATCCGCGTGGCCTTTGTTTACGACAAAACCGGGCCGCTTGAGGCCTATGTGAAGCAAACCCAGACGGGTTTCGTCATGGGCTTGGACTTTGCGACCAACGGCACCATGACGGTGGCCGGCAAAAAAATAAAACTGATCGAGCGCGACAGTCAGGGTAAACCGGACGTTGGCAAGTCCCAGCTGGCCGCCGCTTATGCCGACGACAAGGCCGACATCGCTGTCGCTGCGACTGCTTCCGGCACCACGTTGGCGATGCTGCCGGTGGCGGAGGAGTACAAAAAAATCCTGTTGGTGGAGCCCGCCGTTGCCGACGCGATTACCGGTGAAAAGTGGAACAAATATATATTCCGCACCGGGCGCAACAGCTCGCAAGATGCCATTGCCAACGCTGTTGCACAGGACATCAGCGGCGTGAGCATCGCGACCTTGGGACAGGACAACGCGTTCGGGCGAGACGGCGTGAAGGCGTTCAAGGCGGCGATCAAAAAAGCCAACATCGTGTACGAAGAATACCTGCCAGCCGCAACCACCGACTTCACTGCTGGCGCGCAGCGGCTGATCGACAAGCTAAAGGACAAGCCCGGTCGCAAACTTATCTGGATTATCTGGGCCGGTGGCAATCCATTCAAGATTGCCGACTTGGATCTGAAGCGCTACGGCATCGAGATCGTCACCGGCGGCAACATCCTGCCAGCGATGGCGATATACAAAAATTTCCCCGGTATGGAAGGCGCGACTTATTACTACTATGACATTCCCAAGAACCCGGTGAATGACGCGCTGGTGAGTCGCCACGTCGCGCAGTTCAAAATGCCACCGGATTTTTTTACCGCAGGCGGTTTTGCGGCGGCAATGGCGGTGGTGACGGCACTGAAAAAAACCAATGGTGATACCAACACAGACGCGCTGATCAAAACCATGGAGGGCATGCGTTTTGACACGCCCAAAGGCGAGATGACTTTCCGAAAAGAAGATCATCAAGCCATGCAGAGCATGTACCACTTCAGGATCAAGGTCGATCCTGCACTCGCGTGGGCGGTGCCTGCGCTGGTTCGGGAGATCAAGGCCGAAGAAATGAATGTGCCGATTCGCAACAAGCGCTAAGCGCCCCCATCGGGCTGATGAAAAATAGCAATTAATATTGAGGAGATTCGAATGACGATTGCGCTTTTTCGTGCCGTCCCAGCCGCATTTGCGTTGGCTGCATTCACCGCCTCCGCCGCGCCGCTGCCACAATTGAATATCGACAAGGCCCAGACGACGGTTTCCGGTGCATCGTCCGGCGGCTACATGGCAGTGCAATTGCACGTCGCTTACTCATCCAGTTTCAAGAAGGGTGCCGCCGTGATCGCGGGTGGCCCGTTCAATTGCGCTGAAGGCTCGGTGGTGAATGCGCTCACCCGCTGCCTTGGGAGCGCACCGATTCCAGTTGCCGAACTCGTCGCCACCACCAACAAATGGGCAAAAGAAGGATTGATCGACGCAACCGGCAACATGGCCGCGGCGAAGGTCTATCTGTTTTCCGGTGCCAACGACAGCGTGGTGAAAGAAGCGACCAGCAGCGCGCTGCAAACTTACTACCAAAACTTTCTTCCCGCTGCGAACATCATTCACAACAAAGAAATCGCCAGCGAACATGCCTTCGTCACCGACGATTTCGGTGCGACCTGCCTCACCAAGGCGTCTCCGTTTATCAACAACTGCCAGTTCGATCTGGCGGGGGCGTTGCTCAAGCATTTGTATGGATCGCTCAATGCGAAGAAGACCGGTACGGTCGAAGGTAGCCTCAGTGAATTCGATCAGCTTGCCCCCATCGACGAGCGGGTAGTGGCTGACCAACTGCGCCAGTTCGCGGGCAA
>JANMPY010000561.1:0-10980 GCA_031370095.1 Betaproteobacteria bacterium | reverse complement strand
AACGCGTAAGTGTACTTAAACCACCTGGTGAATTCAACGCAATTATTTAATTCTTCTGTTGACTACAGGCTAAACAGCATTCGGCCTACAAGCTAGCCTAGGCGCGCTTTCCAGCGGCTCATGGTTGAAGAAGCGCGTCTTTGCTGGCTTCTGGACACAGTACTCTTATTAAGAATGATTCTTGTTACAATTGTCTATATTGGGTGTTTAGTGGCTCAAGTTAGCAGTTCAACGCCGCTTAACCCTTACAAAACACGATACGAAACACACTCTCGCGCAGCTCCAGCCATCATGAAATCGACTCTCGCATCAATGCTCACCCGCAGCCAGCACCTTCTCGGCATTAGTGTCGCACTGCTGCTGCTTGTGCCCTTGCTAAGCGTTGGCAGCAGCGTATTTGTCGCCGATCAGGGCGCATGGGCGCATATCCGCAGCACCATATTGTCGGGGTTGGTGGCCAATAGTTTGATGCTGGCGATCGGTGTTGCCATCGGTGTCGCCGTCATCGGCACCTATACCGCATGGCTCACGGCCAACCACGAATTCCCCGGCAGGAAGCTGCTGGAATGGACCCTGATATTGCCGTTGGCGATGCCAGCATACGTGATGGCTTACACCTATACCGACGTGTTGCAATACGCGGGGCCTACGCAAAGTTTTTTGCGCGATAGCTTCGGTTGGCAGGGCAAACAGGATTACTGGTTCCCGGAAATTCGCTCGCTCGGCGGCGCGTCTGCCATGCTCACGCTCGCCCTCTACCCATACGTTTACGTGCTGGCGCGGGTGGCGTTTCTGGAGCAATCCACCACCCTTAACGAAGCCGCACGCAATATGGGACTAAAGTCGTTCAGCGTGTTTTTCCGCATCTCGTTGCCGCTGGCGCGCCCGGCAATCGCGGCGGGGGTGGCGCTGGCGATGATGGAGACGTTGGCCGACTACGGTACCGTTTCATATTTCGGCGTGCCGACCTTCACTACCGGCATTTTTAACGCGTGGTTTTCGCAGGGAGACCGCATCGCGGCGGCCAAGCTGGCGGTGATTCTGATGGGCTTCGTTATTGTCGTGATGTTGGTCGAACACTGGGCGCGGCGGCGCGCGCGTTTTCATCAAAGTGCGGGGCGGCGCCACGTGCATTTACCGCTGCATGGCGCGAAGGCGGTGATTGCAACAATCGTCTGCATGACGCCAATCGCCTTGGGCTTCGCGATTCCCACGCTCATCCTGTTGAAGCTCGCATTTACCGACGGCGATGTGCAATTCGGTGCACGATTTATCACGCTGGCGGTGAACAGCTTTAGCATCGCTGCCGTCACCGCGTTGCTCGCGGTCTCCGCAGCCCTTTTGCTTGCCTATGTGGCGCGGTCATCGGGCAAACGCATCCAAGCCTGGTTGAATCGTTTGGTGGGGCTTGGCTATGCGGTGCCCGGTACCGTGATTGCGGTGGGCGTGTTGATCCCGTTAATCGCGCTTGACCACATGCTGGTCGACAGCATTGCAAATATTTTTGGGCTCAAGACCGGGCTGCTGCTCACGGGCGGTTTTCTGGTGCTGATTTACGCCTATCTCATCCGCTTTCTCGCGGTGGCCTTGCAGAGTGTGGAGGCGGGCTTGGCCAAGATCACACCGAGCATGGACGACGCTGCGCGCTCGTTAGGCTCGACCGCATTTCAGGTGATGCGCGAGGTACACATGCCGCTGCTGCGCACCAGCCTCATCACGGCGGGATTGCTGGTGTTTGTGGACGTGATGAAAGAGCTGCCCGCCACGCTGGTGATGCGACCGTTTAATTTCGATACGCTCGCGGTGCAAACCTACAATCTCGCCATGGACGAACGGCTGGCGGAAGCGTCAACGGCGGCGCTGGTGATTGTGCTGGTGGGATTGATTCCGCTAATCATGGCGTCGCGGGCGATTACCAAGCCGCAGGATGAGGTGGCGGAAAAATTGACCCCAGACGCGACCTTGGTGCCGCAACACTGAAATAAATTCAACACCAAAAAAACCCGCTGCAGTGACGCAGCGGGTTTTGTCAAACTTTGAAGATCAAAAAATTTATTTCCAGCCAACGCGATCAAATATCTGTGCGGCCGCTGCATAGTTTTTACCGACCATCTCCATCGGTAACGGATCGCGTTTGAACGCACCCAACGACGCAAGTTGTGGATTACCGGGCTTGCCGACGACGGGATATTCATTGTTGCCGTTGGCAAAATAATCCTGCGCTTCGGGGCTTGCGAGATATTCTAAAAACTTGATCGCATTCGCCTTGTTCGGTGCATATTTCGCGACACCGGCACCTGAGATATTGATGTGTGCGCCGCGATTGCCCTGATTCGGAAAAATTACGCCAACTTTTTCAGCAATGACTTTATCGCCCGGCTTGTCGGATTTCAAAATCCGCACGAAATAATAAGTATTACCCAGCGCAATATCGCATTCACCGGAAGCGACTCCCGCGATCTGATCGGTATCGCCACCGGTCGGTTTGCGCGCCATGTTGGCAACCATGCCTTTGGCCCACTCTTCCGCTTTCGTAGCACCATCAGCCGCGATGATGGAAGACATCAACGACAGGTTGTACGGATGATTACCGGAGCGCACACAAATTTTGCCTTTCCATTTCGGGTCGGCAAGGCTTTCGTAATCGGGCAGTTGCGATTTTTCTATTCGTGATTTGGCGTAAAAAATCGGCCGCGCTCGCACGGAAAATCCAAACCAGCTACCGTCTGCGGCACGAAGCTCAGGAGGAATTTTTTCTTCCAGTAATTTTGATTGAATCGGCTGAAACAAACCCAATTGCTGGGCTCTCAACAGGCGACCCATGTCAACCGTCACGAGCAAATCAGCAGGACTTTTATCGCCCTCGCTTTTCAGGCGCTCGATCAGCGGATCTTCCGGCCCGTCGATACGATTCACCTTGATGCCGGTGGCTTTTTCGAAGTTCGCATACAGCGCTTCGTCAGTCTGGTAGTGGCGCGAGGAGTAGAGATTCAGTACTTGTTGTTGCGCTCGGGCATCGCCAATCACGAGGGCGCAGGAGGCGCTGATGGCAGCGGCCAAAAGCGCCGCGTTTAGTTTGGTACGCATTGATTAATCCTTTCGGTGTGGATTGAAGGCAGCGACATTTGCCGCCGCAGATTTCTTCAAATTGAATGTTAATGCGAACAATTCGCATTTGTCAAATTATTTCGCATTGTGCATCTGGTCTATAATAAAAAAATGTCGCATTACCTTGAAGTAAATCACGTTTCTTTCGCCTATCCAGACGGCACCCAGGTCTGTGAGAACCTCTCATTTGGCGTTGAAGAGGGAGAAATCGGCTGCCTGCTGGGACCAAGTGGTTGCGGCAAAACTACCGTGCTGCGCCTGATCGCAGGCTTCGAGCGCCCCTCACAGGGCGACGTCCGTATACGTGGAAAATTGTTGGCCGACACCCGCATGTCGACGCCGCCTGAACAGCGACGCATCGGTTTGGTATTTCAGGATTACGCGCTTTTCCCGCATTTGACGGTGGCCAAAAACGTGGCTTTCGGGCTGCGCCATTTGAGTACTGCCGACGCCGCTGCGCAAACGCGGGAAATGCTGTCGCTGGTCCGGCTCAACACGGAGGCCGAAAAATATCCGCATGAAATTTCTGGCGGTCAGCGGCAACGCGTCGCGCTCGCGCGGGCACTCGCACCGCGACCCGATTTGCTATTGCTCGACGAGCCGTTTTCCAACCTCGACATCGAGTTGCGTGAAAAACTCGGGCTCGAAGTGCGCGCGCTGCTGCGCCAGCTCTCGACCCCCGCGCTGTTGGTCACGCACGATCAACACGAAGCGTTTTCCATCGCCGACAAAATCGGCGTGATGCACGAAGGCAAAATCCTGCAATGGGATTCGGCCTACAACTTATACCATCGTCCCGCCACGCGCTTCGTCGCAGATTTTGTCGGTCAGGGCGTGTTGATGAAGGGCACCGTGGTAGGCCAAGACAGCATCGATACGGAGTTGGGATTGCTCCCCCACTGCCCCGGCTGCGCGCTGCAATCCGGTGACGCCGTCGAAGTCCTGTTGCGCCCTGATGACATCCTGCACGACGACGACAGCGCGCGTCAGGCCGAGGTGCTGCACAAGGCATTTCGCGGCGCCGATATTCTCTTCACGCTGAAGCTTCCCTCAGGAAGCAAAGTGCTCTCACTTGTGCCATCCCACCACAATCATGAAATCGGGCAAAAGATCGGCATCAAGCTTGAGATTGATCACGTCGTGGCGTTCCCTGCTGCTTGACGCGTAGAAGGCTATTCAGTCAGGGTTGCGCGGCTTATCGGCTGAACAGCCCGAAACCCGCAGGGTTTAGCCATATTGAATTTGAGGTCGTGCGTAAGCCAGGCGCACATAACTTTCCATTCAGCCGGGCTGGAAGCGCCACAGGGACAAAACATCTTTGACGGCGTTAATGAATTTTTTTTGTTAACTTAACGCGGCGAAAATTCAAATGCCTCCGGCGTCCACCCTTCACTCACGCTGCCATTGATACGTATCTCAACCGGCAACTTATCCGCGAGCCCTCGCCTGGGAACTTCCGGCGCGACGACGAGAAGCGAACCGAAAAACTTGTCTTCATCTTGTATGGCACGCAGATTCGATTGCGCGAGGGCTAGTGTCGTGAAGTTGGAAGTCAATGACGATGCGGACTTGTGCACGCTTGGTGGTGAAAGCTGGGATGAAATTTCTCCTGCTTCTCCCTACTACATGTGTCCTTTTTTGTCTGACGACGAACGCTGTTGTCGCTGAATGGCAACGCTTATTTACATCGCCATTTTTGGAATTTCAGTGAATTCAATTACTTAAATTTTGGCACGGCAAATGCTCCGTACTCGTGCGCGCGCGCCGCGCAATTGACGCGATTTTTCAAAGGGAACACCATGGCTCTGCAACTACCCCACCCCTGGCGTCCCCGCTCAGCCACGGCACCGCTGCAGGAGTATGTGCCGAACCGCGCATCGCGAGCCGATGTCGACGCAGACATCGAGACGCCAAACGACGACAGTGAACGCAAGCGCAAGCGCGTCTGGCGGGCGCTGATCTGGATCGTGTTCGCAAATGTGCTGCTGTTCTGGTTGATCACCTGCGTGAGCGTATCTGCGCAAGTCGCGAACACCGTCGCGGTCTATCTCGTCTACACGCCATCGACTGGCAGCTACAATTACGCGCTGGCGCCACCGACGGCAGCGGGCACGCGCGATGACGGCGTGAAATTCAGAGTACAGGCAACAGCCACGCCGATTGATGGGCAGGCGACCGTCGCGTTGCAAAAACTGTCATTGCCACCGCTCGGGCGCGTGGCGCTCACCGCCGACAGCAGCGAAGCGGCAAGCTTACAGTCACAAGGCTGGCGGCTCGAGGGCACATTAGGCTATGTCACCCGACAAAAAACGGCGAGTACTGTGCCGCTATATCGATTGAGCCACGACGCATTCAATCTCAATCTGTATTCGACCAAAGCGCCGGGTGAAAACGTACTCATCGACAGATTTGGCTGGCGCGACGCCGGCGTCGTCAGCTACGTGATACCCGCGACCGAAAGCGCTGCCAGCGGCACGCCGCTGTCAATGGATTCGAGATTGACACCCGCGCCGCCGATTCTGCCGATTGCGCCACCACGCGTTTCAGGCTTTTCGCCTGCGAGCGCACAAGTCGGCGGCACGGTACAGATCAGCGGCAGTAACTTTGATAATGCCAGCAGCGTGCGTTTCAACGGCGTCGTCGCCACTAGCGTCACAAAAATTTCCGCTAGTGAATTGCAGGCAACGGTCCCGGTTGGCGCGAGCACCGGCAAAATCAGCGTGACCACGCCGACCGGCACCGCGACTTCAAGCACTGACTTTATCGTCACTGCCACGCCGCCCGTGGCGAACGCCGCCTACACCGAGGCCGCGCGTTTCCTCACGCAGGCCACGTTTGGGCCGAAGCCTGCGAGTATTGATCGGGTGAAAGCGATTGGTATCCCGGCGTGGATCGATGAGCAATTCACCAAGTCTGCCGCCTCGCACATGACCTACATCGACGCGGCCAAAGCGCGCCGCATCGATCCCATGGGCAAGAGTTACTACGCCGAGGAAGATTCCTACGAAGCCACCTGGCAGCAATGGCTATTCGGGCCGGATGAGTTGCGCGCGCGCATGAGCTTTGCGTTATCGGAGTTGATGGTGATTTCCAATATCGCACCCGATCTCACGGCTGACGCGATGTCTGCTTACATGGATACGTTAAATTTTTACGCGTTCGGCAATTACCGCGATCTGCTCGGCGCGGTCACGCTGCACCCGACGATGGGTTACTACCTGAACATGCTGGGTAGCGAAAAAGAGGATGCGGCCAACAATAAATTTCCGAATGAAAACTATTCACGCGAAGTGTTGCAATTGTTTTCCATCGGGCTCTATCAATTAAATCCCGACGGCACGCGCAAAGTCGATGGTACAGGCGTACCGCTGGCGAGCTACGACGAAAGTGTGGTCAAGGGATTTGCGCGCGCCTTCACCGGCTGGACGTACTTTGGCAATGATCCGGCGGATCCGAAAAAATTTGACCGGCCTGAGGAGAGCTGGACGAAGCCCATGATTGCTTTCGCCAGCAAGCACGAGACAGGAACAAAAAAACTGCTCAATGGCGTAACCCTAGCGGCAGGACAATCGGCCGAGAAGGATATGAAAGACGCGCTTGACAATATTTTTAATCATCCCAACGTCGGGCCGTTCGTCGGGCGGCAACTCATTCAGCGGTTCATCACGTCGAACCCATCGCCTGCGTACGTATCGCGCGTGTCAGCTGTTTTTGACAACAACGGTCGCGGTGTGCGCGGCGATCTCGCCGCAGTCATCAAGGCGGTGCTGACCGACACGGATGCGCGCACAGTGGTGGCGAGTGGTGACGCAAAATTCGGCAAGCAGCGCGAGCCCGTGATCCGATTCGCCAATATTTTGCGCGCCTTCAACGCGACCTCGGTGAATGGCCGCAACGATATTCACTATCTCGATAGCGCGGACAATGCGCTGGGCCAGAGTCCGTTGCTGTCGCCGTCGGTGTTCAATTTCTTCTCGCCTTTCTACACCCGACCGGGCAAGCTCGCGCAATCGGCGATGGTCGCGCCGGAGTTTCAAATCACCAACGAAATCCAGAGCATCGGCACCGCCAATTTCTTCTACGAACTGGTGCGCAATGAAGGCTACGGCGCGGGTGATTCGCAATTAAAGCTTGACCTCAGCACCGCAAAAAGTTTCGCCAACAATCCGGCGCAGCTGGTCGATCACATTTCAAACCTGCTGACCTACGGCGATCTATCGTTGGGCACGCGGCAGATCATCATCGACGCGGTCACCGCCGTGCCGTTCAACAACAGTGCCGATGATCGCACCTTGCGCGTGCGAACGGCGATCACGCTGTTCGCGTTGTCGTCCGATTTTGTGATTCAGAAATAGCCGGGAGCCAACATGAAAAATAATCAGACGACTTCTTTCTCCAATCCGCGCCGCCGTTTTTTGCAATCCGCATCGGGGCTATTGATTCCCGCCATCGTGCCATTCGCCGCGCAAAACGCGCACGCGAAGCTGCAAAAAATTGCCAACACCGCTGCCGGCGATGACTACCGTGCGCTGGTCTGCGTATTCATGTTCGGTGGCAACGACGCGAACAACATGATCGTGCCGCGCGACCCGGCCGACCACACCCGCTACGCGGGCCCGCGCGGGCCGCTCGCCATTGGCCGCGACCAGTTGCTAAGCGTAAAGCCAACCAACGTGCAAGGCCGCGAGTTTGGTTTTCATCCGTCGATGACGGGCATCCAGACTTTATTCAACGCCGGCAAAGCCGCTGTGATGGCCAACGTCGGCACGCTCGCGCAGCCACTCACCAAAGCGCAATACAACGCCGTCAACGTGCAGCGCCCAACCAATCTTTTTTCGCATAGCGATCAACAATTTTTGTGGAACACGGCAGTCGCGGATAATTCGCTGCGCTCGGGCTGGGGCGGCAGGCTTGGCGACCGCGTGGCAGCGATGAACCAGTCCGGCAGTCTCACCACCTGCATGTCGGTGGCGGGTAATTCAACATTTCTTTCCGGCGATACGATTCGTTCATTTCCAGTTTCGCCGTCGGGCCAATTCGGTTTGGATTTTTACGAGAACGGTGCCGAAACCCAGCCGCTCTCGACCGGCATTCAAAAGCTGCTCGGCCAGTCCGCATCGCGCGTCAACATCATGGACGGCGTTTGGCTGGATATTCTTTCCGGTGCCATCACCAACCAAAAACAAATTTCAGCAGCACTCAATTCAGCCTCGGCATTAACGACGGTTTTCCCCGACACTGGCATCGGCCAGGCGATGCGCATGATCGCGCGCCTGATCGTCGCGCGCGGCGCGTTCGGTGCGAAGCGACAAGTGTTCTTCGCGGCCATCGGTGGCTTCGATACGCACGGCGACGACCAGACGCAACGTCAAAATGAATTGCTCGGCGAAGTCTCAGGTGCGATGAGTGCGCTCTATAACGCAACCGCCGAAATCAACATGGCCGAAAACGTAACCTCATTTACCGCGAGCGATTTCAATCGCAATTTTGTCAGCAACGGGAAGGGCTCTGATCACGCCTGGGGCAGCCACCACCTGATGGTTGGTGGCGCGGTAAAAGGCAACGCGATGTACGGCACTTTCCCCACGCATATTGTCGATGGCCCCGACGACGTCGGCAAAGGCACGTGGATTCCAACCACGTCGGTCGATCAATACGCGGCGACGATAGCCAATTGGTTTGGGGTGACCGGTGCGGATCTGAACGCGGTGTTTCCGAATCTGTCGCGGTTTCCGGTGGCCAATCTTGGCTTCATGCTTTGATCGCAAATACGATTGTCAATACACTAGCACTGGGGCGGGTCGTGGCGGATTTTTACCTGAAGAGGCGCTCGGAATCCAGTGTTTGGCATAATTGTGCTGGCGCAATGCGCAGCCCGAATTAGCCTTCAGGGCTCCGTCCGGGAAACGGCTCAATTACCGGAATACCCCGGAATACGTCTGCATCTAATCCGTGCTACAAAAAGCGCAGTCCGATAGGCAGCGCATCCCAATCGATTCCTGCGACCATCCGCAAAGCAAAACCGATTCACTTCCTAACCGAAAACGGCAAAGTCTGCGGACAGCTCTCCTCAAGCAGCACATTTCTGGTCGTTCCCGCAACGCGATACGTGCAGACCCACTCGTATTTGCCGCGGTCATTATTCGCTCGCTGCGATTTCATCAGCGTGCCTTCAACGGTCGTGGGTTGCGTTGGGGTGGCGGGCACTTCAGGCGGGGTTGGGTTTGGCGGCGGTTGTGGCGCGGATGGCGGCTCAGATTGTGCCAACGCGATGCTGGCGGATAGCGCTATTGACAACACAACGGCGATGTTCCGCAAGTCCATAATTTTTCCTGCAATGTATTGATTGAAAATAACACGTAAACTCATTCACCATAGCGCCTTTCAGGCCATTTTAGCTCTGAAACCCGCGCCAATACTAGACTTTATCCAACTTTTGCGGCAAAAAACTACCCCCGAAACGGATGCCGCACCACCACCGTCTCTTCACGATCAGGCCCTGTCGACACGAGATCAATCGGCGTCCCGACCAGCGCTTCAATCCGCTTCAAATAAACCTGCGCATTCTTCGGCAAACCATCCCAGGTTTTCACGCCATAGGTGCTCTCGCGCCAGCCCGCGTGATCCTCAAAAATCGGCTCGCAGTGCGCGATGCTGTCCGCACCGTAGGGAAGAATATCGGTGATGCCACCATCGATTTTGTAGCCGGTACAAATGCGCAAGGTCTCCAGCCCGTCGAGCACATCGAGCTTGGTGATGCACAGACCCGACAGCCCGTTGATCTGCGCGGCGCGTTTCAGCGCGGCCGCATCGAACCATCCACAACGACGCGGCCGACCCGTGACCGAGCCGAATTCATTGCCGCGTTTGCGCAGGCGCTCGCCTACATCATTCTCAAGCTCGGTTGGAAAGGGCCCCGAGCCGACGCGGGTGGCGTAGGCCTTGGTGATGCCGAGCACGTAGTTCAACGCTTGTGGCCCTACGCCCGCACCAGCGGAGGCTTGCCCGGCCAAACAGTTGCTGGAGGTCACGTATGGGTAGGTGCCGTGATCCACGTCCAGCAAGGCCGCTTGCGCGCCTTCGAACAGCAGACTTTTACCGTCCGCCATCAAACGATGCAAATCTGCCGACACATCGGCAATCATCGGCTTTAAGCGCTCGCCCATTTTCAGCGTTGACTCGAACACGGAATCTACCGATACCGTTTCGGCTTTCAAATAATGCTTCAGCACGAAGTTGTGATAATCAAGCACCTCGATCAACTTCTCTTTGAAGCGCTGCGGAAAATACAAATCGTGCAGACGAATTGCGCGCCGCGCGACTTTATCTTCGTAGCAGGGACCAATGCCGCGCCCAGTAGTGCCGAGCTTGGCGATACCCAACGCCAGTTCGCGCGCCTGATCGATGGCGACGTGATACGGCAATATCAGCGGGCAGGCTTCCGAGATGCGCAAACGGCTCATCACTTCAACACCCGCCACCGCCAACTCATCGATTTCATGCAACAGTGCCTCGGGCGAAAGCACTACCCCGTTACCGATGTAGCAGGTGACCTGATGGTGCAGAATACCAGACGGAATCAGCCGCAACACCGTTTTCTTGCCGTTGACGACCAGCGTGTGCCCTGCATTGTGGCCGCCCTGAAAGCGTACGACTGCGGCGACTTCATCGGTCAACCAATCGACGATCTTGCCCTTGCCTTCATCGCCCCACTGGGTGCCGATGACGACGACGTTTCTTGCCATGTTGATTCCTTCGATTACGTGAGAGGGATGGGGTTGGGGATCACGATCCAACGACCGTTAACCATGCTGAGTTTGCGATCACAGCCGAGCTCGTCGAGATGCGCGTCGTGATTGGGAAGATTCGCGA
>JANMPY010000427.1:0-4125 GCA_031370095.1 Betaproteobacteria bacterium | reverse complement strand
ACATGCACCACGTAGGAAGCGAGCCACATGCGTGCATGATTGTGGACGTAGCCGTTTTGGTAAAGCGCGTGGATGGATGCATCGATGATCGCGACACCGGTGGTTGCGTTCAACACGTCGGGCGGCATGGCGTCGAAGTATTGCGGTGCAGGTGCGTGGCGTGGCGACTGCCAAATGGCGTCACCCAACACCCGCCAGACGTGCTGAAAATACTCGCGCCAACCGAGCTCGAAGGCGAATTTGTCATCCCAACCGAACTTTGCACGCGACCCGATTCTGCTGATGACCTCGGCAACCGTGACCAGGCCGTGCGTGAGATAGGGCGAGAGTTGCGAGACGTGACCGTCAAGTGCGTTTCGCGTGCGTGCATAACGAGCGAGATCGAGCGCATCGATGCGTGCGAGCGCAGCCGCGCGCGTCGGCTCCGGATGCTGCATCACAATGAATCCAGATTTTTCAATGTCAACGCGGCCTGACTGCGAATCGCCGCGCGATCCTCGCTCGACATGCGGGTAATGTTTTTCGCCATCAATGACGTGCGCGGATTAGCCATCAACATTTTTTCGTGCTTATCCAGAAAATTCCAGTAAAGCGTTGAGAACGGGCACGCGTTACTACCCGTTTTCACTTCCGGTTTGTAGCGGCAGCCGTTGCAATAATTCGACATGCGTTTGATGTACTGGCCGCTGGCGATATAGGGCTTTGAAGTGAAGCGACCGTTGTTGGCAAACAGCGCCATGCCGGCCACGTTGGGCAGCTCCACCCAGTCGATCGCATCGATGTAGACGGCCAAGTACCAGTCTTCCAATTCCTGCGGTTTGGTCTCGGCCATCAGGCCAAAAATACCGGTCACCATCAGCCGCTGAATGTGATGCGCATAGCCATGCTTCAATGTTTGCGTGATGGTTTGCTTCATGCAATTCATGTGCGTGTCGGCTGTCCAATACCATGCGGGCAATTTGCGCTCATGCTGAAAATGATTTGCCTCGCGCATTCCCGGCATGTCGAGCCAATAAAGGCCTGACATGAATTCCCGCCAGCCGAGCACCTGTCGCACAAATCCCTCCACCGCTTCAATCGGCGCGCGGCCTTCGTTTAGCGCCGTCAACGCCGCGTTAATCACTTCGCGTGGATTCAGCAGTTTGACGTTCAACGCTGCCGAGACGTGCGCGTGGTAAAGAAACGGCTCGTCGGTCCACATCGCATCCTGAAATTGGCCGAAGTGCAGGAGTCGCTCATTGGCAAATTTATGCAACGATTGCAGTGCGTCTTTGCGCGTGACGGGCCAGTAAAAATCATCGAGCGTGCCGGGATGGTCGGCAAAATGTTTATGTACGTCGGCCATCACCTCACGCGTGATGGCGTCGGCTGTTACGTTGAATGGCGCCGGCACTTTTGCCGGGCCCGCTTTTGGAAACGCACCGCGATTTTGCGCATCGAAATTCCAGCGACCTTGCAACGGTTGATCGCCTTCCATCATGACGTTGTAGCGTTTACGCATCATGCGATAAAAATATTCAAGACGAATCTGTTTATAGCCGCGCGCCCATTCGGCGAATTCGTGGCGCGAACACATGAAATGCGTGTCTTCGCGCAGCACCAGATTCACTTTTGATTGCGTAGCGTACGCGCGCAATGCCTGCTCGACGCGCCAATCGCCGGGCTCCACCATCACAATTTTTTGCGGCTGATGCTGCTTGATCGCTGCCGTCAACGCGGCCACAAGACTCGCAAAATTGTGCGTGCCGATTTGTCGGTAATCAACGCTTATGTGCTGGTCGCGAAGCTCTTCCGCGAAATGCCGCATCGCTGCAAAAAAAAACGTGGTGCGCGGCTTTGTCGACCAGACGTGCGTCGATTCATCGCGTACTTCAGCCATGAATACGCAATCCTGGGTCGCGTCAAAATCGGCAAACGCGCTGGAGTGCATGTCGAGCTGGTCGCCCAATACAAATATCAGATGACGGCAGGTTTTCATCAACTTTCCGAAGGTTTATTGCGGCGACATTTTTCGCTGCAGTATTTTACGTCCGCCCAATTTTTGGCCCACGCTTTGCGCCACGTCATCGGCTTCCCGCAGACCGCGCAGGGCTTTTTGGGGAGGCTGGATTTGTTGCCTTTGAAGGCGGATTTCATTTTGGCAAAGTAACCTATTGGTGCGGCGTTTGGAGCATTTTCAGTCTGCATGCCGCGCCAGTGCTTGATCTACATCAAAATATGCAGTAGCTGAACCACAAAAAGCCCCAAGTTGCCCCGGGGCTTTCGGTTGCTGCAAACCGCGTTCAGCTCTTGATGTGCTTCGAGAGAAATTTTTCCATCGCTTCATAAAACTCGAAGCGATTTTCCTCGTTGCGGAATCCATGACCCTCATTGTCTTTCACCATGTACTCGACGGTGACGCCGCGTTTTTTCAGCGCCTCCACCATCTGGTCGGACTCGGCAATATTCACGCGCGGGTCTTTTGCGCCCTGCGCGACGAACAGTGGGGTCTTGATTTTGTCGGCGTGCAATGCGGGCGATGTGGCCGCAAGCAGGTCTTTGTCCTTCACCGGGTCACCGACCATTTCCTGAAACATGTCCAGAAACGGTTTCCAGTACGGTGGAATCGTATTCATGAAGGTGAACAGATTTGAGACGCCGACATAATCAACTGCCGCTGCGTACAAATCGGGCGTGAAGGCAATGCCGGCCAGGGTCGTATAGCCGCCATAGCTGCCGCCGTAAATGGCGACGCGCTTGGGGTCGGCGATGCCTTCCTTGATGAGCCATTGCACGCCGTCGGTAACGTCATCCTGCATGGTCTTGCCCCATTGCTTGAACGACGCTTCCCAGAACTTGCGTCCATAGCCGGTCGAGCCGCGGAAGTTCATTTGAAATACCGCGTAGCCGCGATTGGCGAGGAACTGCACTTCAGGATTAAAGCGCCACGCATCGCGCGCCCACGGCCCGCCGTGCGGATTGATAACCACCGGCAGATTTTTTGCAGCGACTCCTTTGGGCAGCGTGAGATAGCCGTTGATGGTGAGACCGTCGCGCGACGTATACGAAATCGGTTTCATGTCGGCGAGCTCGGTTTCAGGCAGCCACGGCGAGACATCGGCGATGAAATCGAGTTTGCCCGATGTCTTGTCGTAGAGATAGCGCTTGCCGCGCGACTTGTCGTTGAAGGTCGCGACGATGAATTTATCTTCAGCCTTGGTGGACGACGTGAAGGCGATTTCGTAGCCGGGCAGCCTGGCCTCAACCTTCTTGAACATCGCCTCCGATTCCTTGTCGAGGAATTTGCGTTCGCCTTTCCACGTCGTGAAATTGGCGGCCGTGAGCACTTTGCGTTTGCGCGAATAGCTGACGTTCTCCATATCAACATCCGCATGCTCGGCGATCAGCTTGCCTTCTTTGGCGGTGAGCGGATCAAATTCGAAAATTGCCGATTTATCGCGGCCACGATTGGAATTCACAATCAGCCGTTTGTTGTCGAACGTGAACAGCATCGGCGCGACCTGCTCCTTGAAATTGGTGGTGAGGATCGGTTTGAACGCATCCGTTTCCTTGTCGCGATACAGCATCGTGGTGGTCACGCCATCGGTGGTACCGGCTACGCGCAACTTGCCGTCGTGGTCGGTCATCCAGCTGGTGATGTTGCCGGGATTTTGTGCGATCAACTTCTCTTCGCCGTTCGCCACGTTGGTGCGAAATACGTCAAACACTTTGGCGTCGCGCTTGTTGTGCGACACGATAATGTTTTTATCGTCATCGATCAATCCGTCGACGATCTGCGCGCGAACTTTTTCACCCGGCGTTAAATCTTTCAGGTCTTCGCCTTTCAGATTGACCGAGACGACGTGAAAATTCTCATCGCCGCCGAAATCCTTCACGTACAAAATGCGATCACCTTTCCAGAAATAGCCGCCGATGTCGCGCGCCGTCTCGGAAGTTGCTCGCCTCGTTTCTCCACCACCGATGGGCTTGACGAATACGTTCAGTCGCCGCTCATATGGCGCGAGCCACGACAGATATTTGCCGTCGGGTGAAATTTGATGACCGGCCTCTTGCGGGTTCTTGAAAAAATCCCGCATCGGGACTTGTTTGGCCGCCTGCGCGGAGGCAGGCGGCGCGTAGCCGACC
>JANMPY010000546.1:0-1942 GCA_031370095.1 Betaproteobacteria bacterium | reverse complement strand
TGCATGTACCTCGTGTTGCGGCTCGCCATAGTGCCGGGTGATGTAGCCACCCTTGAAGCGCCCATTATGTACTGCCATGAATCCATCTGCTTCAAACAACACCTGAAAAGCGATGCGCGCAAGTGAGGCCGCGCAACTGTTGCCGTCAGCGGTGCCCAGATTCAAATCTGGCAATCGCCCGGCAAAAAAACGCGGCGCTTCGCTGATGATCGAGTGTGCGTCGAGCAGAATGCAGTAGCCGTGCTGCGCTTTGAGGCGCGCGATTTCGGCTTGGAGTTGTGCGTGATACGGCTGCCAATATTGTGCGACGCGCGATGCAATCGCGGCGCGGTCTGGCGCGAGGCCTGCTTGATAAATTGGCGCATTTGCAAAAGTCGCGGTCGGACAAATTTCGGTATTACTTACCCCCGGATAAAGTGCGTCGCCAGAGGGATCGCGATTCAGGTCAACGACGATGCGCGAATGCGTCGCCGCCATTAACGTCGCCCCCATCGTGGGCACAAACTCATAAAGTTTGTCGACGTGCCAATCGGTATCGGGCACGGCCACTCCTGCGGTCGTGAGCGTATGCGCAATCGCAGGCGGCAGGTAGGTGCCTGCATGCGGGACGTTGACGATCAGCGGCACGCTTGCCGAATCTGTGCGCTGGAGATGCCAAAGTGCGGGCGCAACATTCATGCGCGCTCGCGACCAGCAAAAACGATATGCGCAGGTTTCACGCCGCCCATCCAGTAGCAAAGCTCTGCTGGCGACCCAACATCCCACACGCACCAATCCGCCCGCCGCCCAACGGCCAACACGCCGCGATCATGCTGACAACCCAACGCGCGCGCCGCATTCACGGTGACACCGCGAAACACTTCGGTCGGCGTCAATCTAAACAAGGTACACGCCAGATGCATATTGGCTTGCAAGGAAACAATCGGCGACGTGCCCGGATTGAGATCGCTCGCCACCGCCATCGCAACGCCTGCTTTGCGCAGCGCGTTAATCGGCGGCAATCTGGTTTCACGCAACACGTAGAACGCACCGGGCAACAACACCGCGACGGTGCCCGCCTTGGCCATCGCGGCAACACCTGCATCATCGAGGTACTCAAGATGATCACAAGACAATGCCCCAAACTCCGCCGCCAGCGCGGCTCCCCGCTGGTTTGACAACTGCTCGGCGTGCAGCTTTATCGGCAAATTGACACGTTTGGCAGCCTCAAAAATGCGCTGGGTTTGCGCGTGCGTAAAACCAATCTCATCACAAAAAGCGTCAACGGCATCGGCAAGGTTTTCGTCGGCGATGGCGGGCAATATGCGCGTGCAGACAAAATCGACGTACGCATCCTTGTTGTCCGCAAATTCGGGCGGCAGGGCGTGCAAACCCAAAAACGTGGTCACTACGCTAATGGCATTCTGGCTACCCAGTTCGCGCGCGACGCGCAGCATTTTCTTTTCAGTTTCAAGATCAAGTCCGTAGCCGGATTTGATTTCAATCGTCGTCACGCCCTCGGTCATTAGCGCTTTCAGGCGCGGCGCGCTTTGCTCCTGTAGCTCCGATTCGGTCGCATCCCTTGTCGCGCGCACGGTGGAGAGAATGCCACCGCCGGCATTCGCAATATCTTCATAACTTGCGCCGTTAAGCCGCATCTCAAATTCCGCAGCGCGATTTCCGGCAAATACCAAATGCGTGTGACAATCAATCAATCCGGGCGTCAGCAACGCGCCCGCACAATCATGCACGATTGCCGCATCGGCCATTGGCGCGTCGCGCGCATTGCCAATCCAGATGATGCGGTCATCCCGCGACGCGATGGCACCGTGCCCGATCACGCCGAGGTCATCGCCCTGCATCGTCGCGATGCGAGCGTTTGTCCAGAGCTGATCGATACGCTGCCTTGTCATCGGCAATGCTTAATTCAACAGTCGCTTCAGCGTGGATCGGTAGCGCGACA
>JANMPY010000536.1:0-2598 GCA_031370095.1 Betaproteobacteria bacterium | reverse complement strand
CAGCGACACGCCGCCGCCGGCCAGTGCCACCAAGACCGAGGCGAAAAAAGTTGATACCTCACCCGTCACTCAGGCAGCAGACACGCCTGCAAAATCGCTACAGGATCGCGCCAAGGATTTTGATAAACGCAAAACCGACGTTGCCGAAAAAGCCAAAAAAAGCGCGGTAGATCAGGTAAAAGCCGTCATCGATGCCGCCAACTGCGCCGACGCGCGTGCAGGACTGCGCGACCTCGAAACAGGCCGACCAATCACGCGCACCACCGACGCCGGGGCTCGCGAATATCTCAACGACGAAACGCGTCAGGTAGAGATCGCCAAGGCGCGTAAATCCATTGCGGGTTTCTGCAAGAGTTAATCTGCGGGGTTGAGCCCCGGCGCGCCGCATCACGCTTTCAACGCAAACAAGTGTGGTGTTGCATAACAGACGCGACTTATTTTCATGATCACCGGTCAGCTCCTTCCCCTGGCTACGGGGGAAGGCGGGGATGGGGGCGATGCTAACGTCGACGCGCCATTTGCAACGACACCCCCATCCCGACCTTCCCCCACATACCGGGTGAAGGAGATTCAGCTACCGGACATTGCGGCTTTCTCGATTACGTCGCAAACAGAATGCAACACCACTCTAGCTGCGCGGTATTTTCGGCTTGACCCGCGCACGCCGCGCCTGCTTCGGATCCGCCTTCAACGCGCGATAGATTTCAATCCTGTCGCCGTCCCGCAACACATAGTGCGGCGGACGTACCTTTCCCCACACACCGGTGGCAACTGCCTCATCCGCATGAAGCATCGTCGCAATTTCGGTCGCGAGTAACGCCAGCGCTTCTTGCAATGTCGTGCCCGCAGGCACCGCGACGGCGATCTCTTGTTGCGCATCTGGTGTCGCATACGCAATTGACAGTGCAATATCACTCACGCCGCACCGTAAAGCGCATCCGCCCGCGCCACGAATCGCTCGATCATGGTGTTGGCGATCATCCCGAACACGGGGCCGATAGCGGTATCGAGCACGGCGTTGGCGAACGAATAATCGAGGCGCAGCGCCACCTTACAGGCAGTGTCGTTAAGCGGAGTAAAACGCCACTCACCGTCGAGTGCGTCGAATGGTCCATCCCGCAGCGCGATCTGCATGCTGTCAGTGCCGTGCTTGGTGTTCGCCGTGGTGAAAGCCTGGCGGATGCCGCGATAATTTATCTCGATCATCGCAACCGTCGTCACCGCGTCGCGCGTGAGCACGCGCGTGCCACCGCACCACGGCAAAAACTCGGGATAGCGCTCGACATCATCGACGAGCGCAAACATTTTCGCGGACGAATGAGAAACGAGAGCGGATTTTTGAACGAGTGGCATGGTCGGACTTTGAAGTGGAAACAGAATTTTATCCGACGGACAGCCTGCGCCATCGTCTGCGATAAAATGCGTAAATGAGCATTGCTGAAAACAAAAAAGCATTTTTCGATTACTTCATTGAAGAGCGCTACGAGGCCGGACTGGTGCTGGTGGGCTGGGAAGTCAAAGCGATTCGCGCCAACCGCGCGCAGATCAAGGAAGGCTACGTCATCCTGAAACAGGGTGCGTTCTATCTGATCGGCGCGCACATTTCAGCACTCCCCGAAGCCTCCACCCACGTCGTCCCCGATCCGGTGCGCACCCGCAAACTGCTGCTGCACGAAGAGGAAATCAAAAAGCTGATCGGTCGCGTCGAGCAGCGCGGCTACACGCTGGTGCCGCTCAACCTGCATTACAAAGGCGGTCGCATCAAACTTGAAATCGGCCTCGCCAAAGGCAAGAAACAACACGACAAGCGCGACGCTGAAAAAGAAAAAGACTGGAAGCGCGAGCAACAGCAGGTGATGAAGCAGGTGAAGAAGGAGTGATGTAGATCCAGCATTGGTGCGGCTTGCATGGCGTTTTGCCGCCGGGAAGCGCGCCAGTGTTGGGGTTTGATTTTCCGAAACATTTTTCCGCTACCGAAAAACTTGGCTCTGCTTTTCGTGATTCTATTAATGGTGGTGTCACGCAGCAGCGTTGGTGATAGGCTGTTGTTCATCATGAATATTTATGTCTTTATCCACTGCATGGTAGGGAGCAATGCGGAATGGTATGGAGATTCCGTGCTCTCTATATTGAATTAGATCTCAAATCACCAATGAACACATCCGCGGGGCAAGTAACGATTTCCTTTGAATACTCGCGACATCTAGGTTCGCGCTTCGTGCATGGCTCAGTGCAATTGAGCTTTGACGCATTTCGCCCATATTCCTACCATTCGGAGGCGATCTGGCCCGAAGAAGGTAACTATGAAGCAGCTATCCGAGAAAGCGTAGAAACGGTGCTCAAGGAGCAGCTTGGGTCACTGGATAAGGTGGCGGTCATACTCAAATCAATAAACTACGATCCAATCAATTCTTGCGAGGCTGAATTCAGCAAAGCCGCGCGGGCCGCAACTGAAGCAGCTTTTAAAGTTTGAGCCAAATGAGTTCTAACTCGTCAATGAAGTGGGCGGCCGGCGGTCGCGGGGCGGCCCCCAAACGCCGCCCCCCGTGGCGCGGGCCTTAGGCAAACGGAAAAACACAACACCCCCCCGGGGTTTAA
>JANMPY010000535.1:0-5292 GCA_031370095.1 Betaproteobacteria bacterium | reverse complement strand
TCGCAGTCAATGTTCTCCGATGGTGAGCGTCGCGCCAACCAGATTATTGAACAGGCGAAGCTAACGGCGAAGACCGAGGCTGATCGTATTTTGGCCGCCGCCCAAGAGCAGATTAAGCTCGAAGTCAACAAAGCAAAAAGCGGTTTACGCGAGCAGGTTGCGCAGCTGACGGTCGCGGGGACCGAGAAAATTCTGAAACGCGAAATCAACGCCGCCGCACACGCCGATATGTTGACCGAATTGAAAGCACAACTTTAATGGCGGAGCTCACCACCGTTGCCCGCCCTTACGCCGAGGCCGCGTTCCGCGCGAGTGTCGAGGCGAAGGATGTCGCGGGTTACGGGGAAAAGTTGAAGCTGTTCGGTGCGGCTGCGGCGACGCATGAGGCCGCATCCCTGCTCGGCAATCCGAAAGTGTCGACAAAAGAAAAAGCCGGGCTGTTATTTGCAGTGGCGGGCGGCAACGTGCCGGATGTGTTGCAAAACCTTGCGAATACCTTGATCGAGAATCAGCGCGCAACCTTGCTGCCTTTCATCAGCGAACATTTTGAGCGATTGCAGCGCGAGCATGATGGTGTGGTGAAAGCGCTGATTACCAGCGCGTTTCCATTGAGCGACGCAGACACTGCATCGCTCATCGACGGGCTCGCCAGGAAATATGGTAAGCGCGTTGAGGCGGAAGTGAAAGTTGACGCGTCGCTGATCGGCGGCGCACGGGTACAAGTGGGTGACGTTGTTATTCACGCGTCGGTGCGCGACACGCTCGACAAAATGGCCGTCGCACTGGCGCAATGAGAGCTCGCGAAGCAAGAATTTAAGTAACAAACTGGCGCAGCGACGTTGCGTCAGTCCACCAAGAATTGAAATTTAAGTATTGGAGTTGACGATGCAAATCAACCCGGCTGAAATCAGTGAACTGATCAAGTCCAAGATTCAAAACCTCCCCGCCGCCGCTGAAAAGCGCTCCGAGGGATCCGTCATTTCGGTGACGGACGGTATTTGCCGTGTACACGGTCTGGCTGACGTGATGCAGGGTGAGATGCTGGAGTTTCCGAATAATACGTTCGGTCTTGTCCTAAATCTTGAGCGCGATTCCGTAGGCTCGGTGATTCTTGGCGACTACCAGCACATCAAGGAAGGCGACACTGTGAAATGTACGGGCCGCATTCTCGAAGTGCCGGTCGGCCCGGAATTACTTGGTCGCGTCGTTAATTCACTTGGCGCGCCAATCGACGGCAAGGGCCCGATCAATGCCAAAATGACTGACGTGATCGAAAAAGTAGCGCCTGGCGTGATCGCACGTAAATCGGTGGATCAACCGGTGCAGACGGGTCTGAAGGCAATCGACGCAATGGTGCCAGTGGGTCGTGGCCAGCGCGAGCTGATCATCGGTGACCGGCAGACAGGCAAAACTGCGGTGGCTGTTGACACTATCATCAACCAAAAGGGCAAAGACATTTTTTGCGTCTATGTCGCTATTGGTCAGAAAGCATCGACCGTGGCAAACGTGGTGCGTAAGCTGGAAGAAACCGGTGCATTGGCTTACACCATCGTCGTCGCGTCCACCGCATCCGAGTCAGCCGCGATGCAGTACATCGCCGCCTACTCCGGCTGCACCATGGGTGAATACTTCCGTGATCGTGGGCAGGACGCATTGATTATTTATGACGATCTTTCCAAGCAGGCGGTGGCATATCGTCAGGTGTCGTTATTGCTGCGCCGCCCACCGGGTCGCGAAGCCTATCCGGGCGACGTGTTTTATTTGCATTCGCGTTTGCTTGAACGCGCTGCACGCGTCAATGCTGACTATGTTGAGAAATTCACCAACGGTGCTGTCAAAGGCAAAACCGGATCGCTGACCGCATTGCCGATCATCGAGACCCAGGCCGGTGACGTGTCCGCATTCGTGCCGACAAACGTAATCTCGATTACCGATGGCCAGATTTTTCTGGAAACCGATTTGTTCAACGCCGGTATTCGCCCTGCGATCAACGCCGGTATTTCGGTGTCGCGCGTCGGTGGCGCAGCGCAGACCAAGATCATGAAGCGTAAAGACACGGGTGCCGGTGTGCGTTTGGCACTCGCGCAGTATCGCGAGTTGGCAGCGTTCGCGCAGTTTGCATCCGACCTCGACGAAGCCACGCGAAAGCAGTTGGAGCGCGGCAAGATGGTGACCGAACTGATGAAACAGCCGCAATACCAGCCGATGCAGGTCTGGGAAATGGCGCTGATTCTGTTCGCGGTCAACAATAATTATATGGACGATGTTGAGGTCAAAAAAGCAGCATCGTTCGAGAAAAACCTGCGCGACTTCATGAGCTCCAAGTACGCCGCGCTGGTCGCTTCGTTCGAGAAGGCGAGCAACCTTTCCGCTGACGACGAAAAAGCGTTGCACGCGGCGATCGCTGATTTCAAGAAAACCGGCTCGTACTAGCTTCGGGACACAAGATGGCAGGTTCAAAAGAAATTCGCAGCAAGATCAAGAGCGTCGAAAACACGCGCAAGATCACCAAGGCCATGGAAATGGTGGCCGCATCAAAAATGCGCAAAGCGCAGGAGCGGATGCGGGCTGCCCGTCCGTATGGCGAGAAGATCCGCAGCGTTGCTGCGAACCTGTCGCACGCGAATCCCGACTACAAACACGCCTTCCTGCAAAAACGCGCCGAGATCAAAAACGTCGGGGTGATTCTGGTGACATCCGACAAGGGCCTCTGTGGGGGTCTGAATACCAACGCGATGCGCTTGATGGTCACCAAAATCAAGGAATGGGAATCTGCCGGTGCCAAGGTGCAAGCCACCGCGATCGGCAATAAAGGTTTCGGCTTTCTGCAACGCTACGGCATTCCCCTTGTGTCGCACATCATCGGTCTCGGTGACAAGCCGCATCTGGACAAAATGATTGGCCCGATCAAGATTCAGTTGGATCATTTTGCCGAAGGCAAGATCGATGCGCTGCATCTTTGCTACACCAAATTCATCAACACAATGAAGCAGGAAACCGTCTGTGAACAACTGCTGCCACTGACCGGCGAAAAGCTTGGTGCGCCGGATGCGTCGTGGGATTACCTCTACGAGCCGGACGCAAAAGTGGTGCTCGATGAGTTGTTGGTGCGCTACATCGAGGCTGTGGTCTATCAGGCGGTGGCAGAAAACATCGCGTCTGAACAATCGGCGCGGATGGTGGCGATGAAGTCAGCGTCGGACAACGCCAAGAAAGTCATCGGCGATTTAAAGCTTAGTTACAACAAAGCGCGTCAAGCCGCGATTACCAAGGAATTGTCGGAAATCGTTGGCGGCGCTGCAGCGGTTTAATCCAGTCAAAACAGAATTCGCAATATTTAGTCGGAGTCAAAAATGAGTGTCGGACAAGTCGTTCAGTGTATTGGTGCGGTGGTGGATATCCAGTTTCCGCGCAACGATATGCCCCGCGTATATGACGCGCTGCTGCTGGAAGATTCCGGCGAAAAATCATTCGCCGAAAAAGGCCTGACGTTCGAAGTCGAGCAGCAGCTCGGTGATGGCGTGGTGCGCTGCATCGCCATGGGTTCTTCCGATGGCCTGCGTCGCGGCATGAAAGTCAAAAGCACCGGTGCGCCGATTTCGGTGCCAGTCGGCAATGGCACGCTTGGCCGCATCATGGATGTGCTGGGTCGCCCGATTGACGAGCGCGGCCCCATTCTTTCTGACGAGCGTCGCTCGATTCACCAGGCAGCACCGAAGTTCGACGAGCTATCGCCCTCACTCGAGTTGCTTGAAACCGGCATCAAGGTGATCGACTTGATTTGTCCGTTCGCCAAAGGCGGCAAAGTCGGCTTGTTTGGCGGTGCCGGTGTGGGCAAAACCGTGAACATGCTGGAGCTCATCAACAACATCGCCAAAGAACACTCGGGCCTTTCCGTGTTCGCCGGTGTCGGTGAGCGCACCCGCGAAGGTAATGATTTTTATCACGAGATGACCGATGCGGGCGTGATCAACAAGGACGACTTAAGCCAATCCAAGGTCGCCATGGTGTTCGGCCAGATGAACGAGCCACCGGGCAACCGCCTGCGCGTGGCGTTGTCCGGATTAACGATGGCCGAGCGCTTCCGCGACGAAGGCCGCGACATCCTTTTCTTCGTCGACAATATTTATCGCTACACGCTGGCCGGTACCGAAGTTTCCGCGTTGCTGGGTCGTATGCCATCCGCCGTGGGTTACCAGCCAACATTAGCTGAAGAGATGGGCGTGCTGCAAGAGCGCATCACTTCCACCAAGACGGGCTCCATTACGTCGATTCAGGCTGTGTATGTTCCGGCCGATGACTTGACTGATCCATCGCCAGCAACGACGTTTGCCCACTTGGATGCAACGGTGGTGTTATCGCGTGACATCGCGTCCCTCGGTATTTACCCCGCTGTGGATCCGCTCGACTCTACCTCGCGCCAAGTCGACCCTAACGTGATCGGCGAAGAGCATTACGCGGTTACCCGTGGCGTGCAGGCAACATTGCAGCGCTACAAAGAGTTGCGCGACATCATCGCCATTCTTGGGATGGACGAGCTTTCGCCTGAAGACAAGCTGGCCGTGTCGCGCGCGCGCAAAATTCAGCGCTTCCTGTCGCAGCCATTCCACGTCGCTGAAGTATTCACCGGTTCACCAGGCAAGTATGTATCGCTCAAGGAAACCATTCGTGGCTTCAAAATGATTGTCGACGGTGAGTGCGATGCGTTGCCCGAACAGGCTTTCTACATGGTTGGCGGCATCGACGAGGCGTTCGAAAAAGCCAAGACCATGCAGTAATCGGCAACCAGACAATGGCACATACACTTCAAGTAAATATCGTTTCCGCTGAGCACGCGATCTTTTCGGGCGAAGCCGAAAGGGTTGTCGCGCCCGGTGAAACGGGTGAGCTCGGCATCCTGCCGCAGCACGCGCCGCTGCTCACGCGGATCAAACCCGGCACCGTTAAGGTCAAGCTCGTCGGTAAAGATGAAGAGGAAGTGATCTACGTTTCGGGCGGTATTTTGGAGGTTCAGCCGAAGGCGGTGACCATTCTCGCCGACACGTCTATTCGTGCCCACGACCTCGACGAAGCCAAAGTTATGGCGGCAAAACAAGCTGCGGAGGAAGCACTCGCTAACCGCGCAAGCGGCCAGGATAGGGCACTAGTCGTGGCAGAGCTTGCCCAGTTAGCCGCACAGTTGCAATCCATACAAAAATTACGCAAAAGATAATAAGTTCGGTTATAATCTTTCTACCGTAACGGTTTAGAGGCGCAACACAATACAGGCAGCGGATTACTCCCCGCTGCCTT
>JANMPY010000424.1:0-7720 GCA_031370095.1 Betaproteobacteria bacterium | reverse complement strand
AATTTTTTGAAGGCCCGCGTGGACGGGCGGCACAAGAGCCGGGGCAGGAACATAGGCATGGTGAGAAAACGCGTCCGAACGACGCACAACCCGACGCAAAAATCGCGAGGCCATCATCGAAACCAAAGTGAACTACGCTGTCGTCGGTGCGTTCGTGCTGGTGCTGGGCAGCGCGCTGATCGCCGGCGTGCTGTGGCTCGCCTCGGGCGGCGCCTTTCAAACCAAATATGATTTGTATCTGGCGATCATGGAGGAATCCGTGTCGGGGCTCAACCTGAATGCGCCCGTCAAATACAACGGTGTCGAAGTCGGCAAGGTACGCGCCATCCAGCTCGATCCCGCAAATGCGGATCACGTGTGGCTGACATTTGCGATTGAGCGCGGCACGCCGATCCGGCAGGACACGGTGGCGGTATTAAAAACCCAGGGCCTCACCGGCATTGCCTATGTCGAGCTTAGCGGCGGCACGCGTGAGAGCCCGCCACTGGTCGTGGTGTCGCCCAACCCGTATCCGATCATTAGCACCAAGCCCTCCCTTAGCGCACGACTGGAAAACGTGTTGACGAGTGTGCTGGCAAAACTGGATCGCACGTCCAGCAATATCGACGCACTGTTAAGCGATGAAAATCGCCTGGCGTTCAAAAACGCGCTCGCCGATATTGCGGTGGTGTCGCGGACTTTTGCGGCGCGTCGCGACACGCTCGACAAAAGCATTACCAGCGCTAATCAAACGCTCGATAACGCGGCGCGCGTAACGGCTGAGTTGCGGCCGGTGATTGCGCGTGTTGGACGCAGTGCCGACGCGGTTGAAAAGATGGGCAATGAAGCCGCCGCCGCAAGTAATAGTGCAGGGAAAACCATCAGCGCGATTGGCACCGACGTGCAACGCTTTACCGGTGAAACACTACCGGAGCTTGAGCGTCTGCTGGGTGAAATCAATGTCTTGTCCGCCTCGCTGCGACGCTTGAGTGAGCAAACCGAGCGCAGTCCAAACAGTCTTTTATTCGGCAAAAGCCCGGTGCCTCCCGGACCCGGAGAAACATCAATGAAAACGAAACAGCCATGAACGAATCATTATTTTTTCGGCTATGCCGACTTGGTACAGTCGCTTGCTTGATGGCCATGACTGCGGGCTGTGGCGGACTGATTCAAAAGCCGCCGACGCAGCCGACTTTTTATTCGCTCGATAACGCGCAAAGCGAGAAGCGCACGGCAACACGCCAATCCGTAGCAAGCAGCGCAGCACCTACGCTGGTCGTGAGCCAACCCCGTGCAGCAGCAGGATTCGACAGCCAACGCATCATCTACACGCGGGACGCTTACAAGCTCGACTATTTTGCGCACAGTGAATGGATCGACACGCCCGCGCGCATGTTGACGCCGCTCGTCGTTGCGGCAATTGAAAATAGCAATGCCTTCCGTGCCGTCGTACCAACGCCGAGTGCAGCCGCTGGCGACTTGCGGCTTGATACCGAGATACTCCGCTTGCAACATAACTTTACCGGGAGCCCCAGTCGCGTGCGCTTCACGCTGCGCGCCTACGTGGTGGACAGCGCGACCCGTCGCGTGCTGGCATCGCGCGAATTTGATGAGACCGTAACTGCGGCGAGTGAAGACGCGTACGGTGGCGTTGTTGCGGCAAACCGCGCGGTACAAATCGCCATGGAAAAGCTGGGCAATTTCTGTGTTGAAGCGGCAGCACTTTGGCAGCCGCCCGCAGTCGGCATATCGACGCGCGTACCAACCAGCGTGCCGGTGCGCTGACGCAAAAAAATTCTCGCGTGTGTGCGTTGGCGAACATACAACGGTAAGGCCGTTGCTTAAAGTCGAGGCTCACTGATTAGCAACAATCCCAATGCCTGCCACCATCCCAAACGCAATCATCCCAGGAGCACACAGCACATGAATTACGTCACCACCGCCGACAACACAAAACTCTTTGTTAAAGACTGGGGCAGCGGTCGCCCGGTCATTCTGATGTCCGGCTGGCCACTGTCGGCGGATAGCTGGGACGATCAGGCGATGGCGATTGCCGAATCCGGCTACCGCGCCATCGCCTATGATCGCCGCGGCTTCGGCCGTTCCTCGCAGCCCTGGGGCGGATACGACTACAACACTTTGGCCGATGATCTGGCTGCAGTGATTGAGCAAACCGGTGCGAAGGATGCCGTGATCATCGGCTTCTCGATGGGTGGCGGCGAAGTCGCACGCTACATGTCGCGACACGGCGGCAAGTCGGTCGTGAAGGCGGCACTTATCGCGTCGGTGGTGCCGTTCATGTTGAAGACCGGCGACAATCCCGACGGCACCGAGCAGGAAGTATTTGCCAAAATGACGGAAGCGATGAAGGAAGACCGCGCGAAATTTTTTGCAGGCTTCTTCAAGGATTTTTTCGGTGTTGGCATGATTTCCCATCCCGTCAGCGACGCACTACTGCAGTCCGCGTGGAACGTGGCGATGCAGGCAAGTCTGAAAGCAACACTCGAATGCGCGAAATCATTTTCAAGCACCGACTTTCGCGGTGACCTTGCCGCCTTCAACGTGCCGACGCTCATCATCCACGGCACCGCCGACAAGACCGTCCCCATCGCCGCGTCCGCGCGCGCCGCAGCCAAAGGGATCGCACAGTCCACGCTCATCGAATACGACGGTGCACCGCACGGATTGTTTGCCACCGAGAAGCAGCGGCTGACCGTGGATTTGCTGGATTTCATTCGGCAGTAAATGGTTGATCTGATACACGATTGGGGCGTCGCGCAGCAGACGACGAGCCGTTCGAAATGGTATAAGTTTAAGTTGATAACCCTAGCACCAGCGCGCTTCGCAGGCCACAAATACGCCAGGAGCCGCACCGGTGCTAGTGTTTATCTTTTATTTGCGGTAGAAAACGCGCGCTTTTGTCCATCGGTCAATGAATCTGCACACGCCAAATGATCCACCTCTCTGTGCGCTGGCAGACAGTCGCACCGCGTCAGGCGCGTGACAATGGCGTTCTCCGTTTTGGATTGATCATGGCCACCGCACAATCTGCATCCACCGTTCCACGTCGCCACACAAGTGCCGAACATGACGACTAAATTGGCAAAGCCGCGTCGCTGGCTGTTGCTTGCTGGTGCAGTGCTTGCTGCCCTGCTGGCAGCGCTCGCCATCGGCGAATCGCTCGGTTGGCCGTTTCTGGCGGAGCCATTACAGCGCTTGTTATCGGAAAAATTAAATCGTCGCGTGAGTTTTTCCAGCGCCGCTGAATCGGGCACGCCAGCGGAGAAAAAGGCGAAACCATTCAGCATCCGTTTCATCGGCGGCCTCAACATGCATGCGCCGCAGCTCGACATCGCCGCACCCGCATGGAGCGCCGCGCCGCACATGCTGTCGGGCAGTGACGTGACGCTCGCGTTGCGCTACAGCGACCTGTGGCGCGCATATCGCGATCAGCCGTTGCGCATCCATCATTTGCAGGCCAGGACATTGGATGGCAACGTGGAAAGATTGGCGGACGGGCGCGCGTCATGGCAATTTGGGGAAAAACAAACACCGCCGCCATCGACCAGCGAAACCGCGCCATCGAAAAACGTGCCTTCATTCGGCAGCTTGCAAGTCGCCGATGGTTTGATACGCTATAAAGATGTGCCGCTGACTGCCGACGTTGAAGTTCGCCTGTCTCTCGCCAACGGCGCATCCGTTGTCGAGACGCGCCCGGCATCTGCCGACAAAAGTGTTGCCGTTTCCACCGATCCAAGCAATGTATTTCAGGTGAACGCCACCGGCCGTTACCGTGATCTGCCGCTGAAAATCGACATGACTTCAACCGACGTGTTGCCATGGACGAGTGGCGATGAAGCACCCGTGTCGGTGCCGTTGACGTTGAACGCGACCGTGGGTCGCGCCAGTCTCGTTTTCAAAGGCAGCGCGACCGACGCCTCGCATCTCGGTGGATTCACCGGTCGATTTACCGTCAAAGGCCCGTCGTTGGCGGCAGTGGGCGACCCGCTGGGCGTGACGTTGCCGACCACCTCTGCGTTTCGCACCGACGGCGTGATCGTTCGGCGCGGCGACACCTGGTACGTCGTGGTCGACGATGCCACGGTGGGTGCAAGCAATTTGAATGGGGCGTTCACCTATGAAGCGGGCCGCAGCACGCCGCTGTTATCGGGGCGCCTCGGTGGAAAGCGTTTGTTGTTAACCGATCTCGGCCCAACGATTGGCGTCGCAGCCGTCGCGGGTTCTAAAAAAGGCAGGGGCATGGTGTTGCCGGATCGGCCTTTCGATTTGAAAGCGCTACGCAGCATGGATGCGAATGTGTTGATCGACATGGGCGAGCTCGACCTGAACAGCCGTCTGCTGGAACCGTTGCGCCCACTACACACCCATCTTCGCGTCAGCAGCGGCGTGTTGACACTGAGCGACCTCGAGGCGCGTACGGGGCAGGGCGAACTGAAAGGCGATGTGGCACTCGACGGACGGGCAGACACGGCGATCTGGAATGTGAACTTGCGCTGGGCCGGTGTGCAGCTCGAACGCTGGATTAAACAAGCACGCGCCAACAACGCGCCGCCATTTATCTCAGGACGCTTAAGCGGAACAACGAAGCTCGAAGGCCGTGGCAAATCAACCGCTGAAATCCTCGGCAGCTTGAAGGGCAAGTTTCGCACCGAGCTTGGCGGTGGCGCGATCTCGCACTTGGGCGTTGAGTTGGCCGGCATTGATGTGGCCGAAAGTTTGGGCGTGTTTTTTAAAGGTGACGACGCGTTGCCAGTGCAATGTGCGGTGGCGGATCTCGTCGCTGAAGGCGGTACGTTCCGTCCGCGCGTGATGGTGGTCGACACCGACGACTCCGCCATCTGGCTCGAAGGCTCGCTGTCACTGGCCACCGAGGCACTCGATTTGAAAGCGGTGGTCATGCCGAAAGACTTCAGTTTGCTGACACTGCGCACGCCGCTGCGCGTGCGCGGCACTTTCGGTAACCCTGAAGTGTCGATCGATAAAGGCCCGATGGGCCGCACCCTCGCGACCGCGTTTTTACTCGCGCTTATCAATCCGATCGCCGCCCTGATTCCGCTCATCGACACCGGCGACGCAGAGGCCGCCAAGCGCGGGGCTGCGGGCTGCCAGCGCGTGACGCAACGGGCGGCAGGGTTAGCTGCGGCCACACCTGCACCGCGCAAAAAATAGTTTGCCGCTTTGTGCGGCAGCGCACGGAACTGTTTTCCGGATGCGCTTAATCTCAGGGTGCGTCTATTGCGAAATTTCAAATTGCGCTGCTTCGCAGACGACACTTCACCTTCCGCTTACGCCTCCACATATTCAAAGGATTTACCATGAAAAGTTTGATATTGATTTCCGCCACTCTCGCGACATTGGGTCTGGCTGCCTGCGACAAGCCCACCGTTGTGAATGTTCCCGCCGCGCCAGTCGCCGTGCCAGTCGCGGTACCAGGGCCAGCCGGTCCGCAAGGTGCCACCGGCAACACCGGCAGTGACGGGATGAAAGGCGACGCAGGCAAGCCCGCTGAAAGCACCACCGTGATCATCACGCCACCGCCAGCACCAAAATAAATTTTGCGCACACCCTTGAGGAGAAAATCATGAGCTTGGGAACCATACTATTGATCGTTTTAATCCTGATGTTGATCGGTGCCCTGCCCAGTTGGGGGCATAGCAAAAGCTGGGGCTATGGACCCAGCGGCGGATTGGGGTTGGTGGTGATTATTCTCATCGTGTTGCTGCTGATGGGAAAAATTTGACCGCTGGTTTCACCGGCTCGACGGGAATGGCATCAACACGCTTGCGCGCTTTGCTGGGCGTGTTGGTGTTCGCACTCGCGGCATGCGGTGAAGTGGCAAAGTTGCCGGTATCAGCAGGCATCGGATCCACGCCCACGCTGCCACCGCCAAACAAAACACTGATCCCGACGGTTAACATCGCGCCCGCCAAAGGCTGGCCGTCGGGTGCGACGCCGCAGGCGGCAGCGGGGTTGCGTGTCGCCGCATTCGCGAGTGAGCTCGATCATCCACGCTGGCTTTATGTGTTGCCCAACGGTGACGTGCTGGTTGCGGAAACCAATGCCCCGCCGAAACCCGAAGCGGGTTTTAGTATCAAGGGCTGGGTGATGGGCATGGTGATGAAACGGGCAGGCGCTGCAGTGCCAAGCGCGAACCGCATCACGCTGCTGCGCGACACCAACGGTGACGGTGTCGCGGACTTGCGTTCTGTGTTGTTGGAAGGATTAAATTCGCCGTTCGGCATGACGCTTATCGGCAACGATCTATATGTCGCCAATGCCGATGCGGTACTGCGATTTCCCTATGCAGCTGACGACCAACGCATCGCGACAGCCGGTGTGAAAGTGCTCGACTTGCCGGGTGGCCCGATCAACCATCACTGGACCAAGAATCTTATTGCCAGCGCAGATGGCACCAAGCTCTATGTCACGGTCGGCTCCAACAGCAACGTCGCCGAGCGCGGCATGGCGGTGGAAACCGGGCGTGCAGCTATTTGGGAAGTCGATGTCAAAAGCGGCGCACACCGTATCTTCGCCTCGGGTCTGCGCAATCCGAACGGCCTCGCGTGGGAGTTGAAAACCGGCGCGTTGTGGACCGTCGTGAACGAACGCGACGAAATCGGCAGTGATCTGGTACCCGACTACATGACGTCGGTGAAGGACGGCGCGTTCTACGGCTGGCCTTACAGCTACTACGGCCAACATGTTGACGAACGCGTAAAGCCGCCGCAACCGGATCTGGTCGCCAAAGCCATCGCACCCGATTACGCACTGGGCGCACACACCGCGCCGCTCGGCTTGGCATCTTCCGTCGGCACCACACTGCCCGCGGTATTTGCCAGCGGCATGTTCATCGGCCAACACGGCTCGTGGAATCGCAAACCCCACAGCGGCTACAAAGTCATCTTCGTGCCATTCAATAACGGCAAGCCCGGCGATGGTGCCCCCCTTGATGTGCTGACCGGTTTTCTCAGCGCGGAGGGCAATGCCTTCGGACGACCGGTGGGCGTGGTACTCGACAAACATGGTGCCTTGCTGGTGGCTGACGATGTCGGCAATGTAATTTGGCGCGTGACTGCGCAGCGCTGAAACAAACACGATTTCCCCAATTACTGCCAATCATCATGACCAAATACCTCGCCGCTTACGCCGCCACCGCTGTTGTCATCATCGCGCTCGACTTGCTTTTCCTGGGCGTTATTGTCAAGTCGTTTTACCAACACGGCATCGGTCATTTGATGGCTGATCGCGTGAACGTACCGGTGGCGGCGTTGTTCTACGCCATCTTTGCGTTCGGTCTGATGATGTTTGTCGTTGTCCCCAACGCATCGGCTGCCGACTGGGGCAAGACGCTCACATACGCCGCATTGTTCGGATTCATCAGTTACGCGACTTACGATTTGACCAATTTGGCGACGCTGAAAAATTGGCCAATCAGCGTTGCGTTGGTTGACATGGCGTGGGGCACACTGGTCAGCGTGGCGGCGGCGTCGGCAGGAAAATTTGCGCTGGATCGCATGGCCACTGTATGACTGTAAGGCGCGCCAAATAGGTTTACGTGGATATTCTTGACCTTATCCAATGGCCGGCGATGGTCTTCACGATAGCCGCCGCATGGCTGGTTGCGTCGTCCAAACCACGTCGGCGCAACGTTGGCTTCTGGATGTTTTTATTTAGCAATGCGTTGTGGGTGGCGTGGGGCCTGCACGTCGATGCGATTGCC
>JANMPY010000422.1:0-2632 GCA_031370095.1 Betaproteobacteria bacterium | reverse complement strand
CGCGCTTCATCCACCCGCGGGCTTTGTGAGGTCGGGCCGATGAAGGTGCCGGAAAATAAATACGACAGCGCCGGATGATTTTGCCAATAGGTGATCAAGCTGCGCAATAAATCGGGACGCCGCAACATCGGGCTGTCGGCGGGTGTCAGGCCACCGACCGTGACATGATTGCCGCCGCCGGTGCCGGTGTGACGGCCGTCGAGCATGAATTTTTCTGTGCCGAGCCGTGACAGGCGCGCCTCCTCGTACAGCGTGGTGGTGTTGGCGACCAATTCCTGCCACGAAGACGACGGGTGAATGTTGACCTCAATGACACCGGGGTCGGGCGTGATGGCAAATTTTTTGATGCGTTTGTCAGTCGGCGGCGTGTAGCCTTCGATCCGCACTGGTATCGCGAGCATTGTCGCAGTCGCTTCAATCGCTGCGACGAGCGCCAGGTAATCCTCCAGCAACGCCAACGGCGGCATGAAAGTATGCAACATGCCGTCGCGTACCTCCACACACAAGGCGGTGCGCACGATCTTCCTGGCGGACTCGCCTTTTTTTAACGCGGGCATCACCGGTTTGGCGGGCGCGTCCTTGCTGCTCTTTGTTTTTGGTTTTGCGGCCAGCGCTTCCTGCTCTGCAAATGGATCGACCGGGATGATGATGTCCGCGTCTTCTTCGGCAACGGTTGGAAGTGAAGCCAACGGTAGCCGAAACCCGATCGGCGAATCACCCTCGGCGACAAACAAATGTTTGGCTTTCATCGGCCAGAGACTCGATGCCCATTCGCTGTCCGCATCCGGCTTTTTGCGCTCAATCGCTTTCAGCGGCAACACATAGCCAATAGGCTCGCCAATCGCGCCGGACAATTGTGCGATGAGCTTTTCGCGACCGGAAATATTTTTGAAGCCCGGATCAAGTGGATCAACGTTATCGGGCAGCGCAGCCTCATCGCGAATCGTGCGCAACACGCTCTCGTACGCGGGCATGGCATAGTCGGTGTGAAGATCTAATTGTTTCGCAAGTTCGGCTGCAAAATTTTTCGCGTCGTTTTTCAGTAGTGGCTTTTTGGGAGCCTCAAACGCAATCAAGCTTTCGTCATTCCACAGCGCACGACCATCGGGCCGCCAATAGCAAGACAGCGCCCACCGTGGTAGCGGCTCGCCCGGGTACCATTTTCCCTGACCAAAATGCACCAAGGCACCGGGTGCAAATTTTGGTTGTAGTTTGCGCAGTAATTCAATCGAGAGCGCAAGTTTCTTCGGCGACAGCGCGGTGACATTCCATTCCGGCCCTTCCATGTCGTCAATGGAAACGAAGGTCGGCTCGCCGCCCATAGTGAGGCGCACGTCGCCTGTTTGTAGCTCGCGGTCGACGGCAATGCCTAACGCGCTGATGGCGCTCCATTGCACGTCGCTGTACGGCTTGGTGACGCGAGGATCTTCGTGAATTCGCGTCACCGACATCTCGAATTCAAGCGTCGTTTCGCACACGTCGGTAAAGCCCGATACCGGTGCGGCGGAAGTTGGTATTGCAGCACACGCCAGTGGAATATGGCCTTCACCGGCGAGCAGACCCGACGTTGGGTCGAGCCCCACCCAGCCTGCACCGGGCAGGTAGGCCTCGGCCCACGCGTGCAAATCGGTGAAATCCTTATCGGTGCCACTGGGGCCGTCGAGCGCTTTTTGGTCACTGACGAGTTGAATCAAATAGCCCGAGGCGAAGCGCGCAGCGATACCAAAATGGCGAAGAATTTGCACCAGAAGCCAGCCGGTGTCGCGACAAGAGCCCATGCGGCTCTCGAGCGTTTTTTCAGGCGTTTGCACACCCGGCTCCATGCGGATCAGGTATTTGATGTCGTGCTGTAGCCGGGTATTCAACGCGATGATGAAATCGATGGTGATGATGGGCTTGTTGAGAATTGTTCTGCGCGCGTCGGCAATCCATTGCAGCAATAGTGCACTCGGTGGATCAATATCCAGATAGGCGGCGAGCTCGCGCGTATTTTCCGGCGTGTAGGCAAACGGAAACTGCTCGGCGTATTGCTCAATAAAAAAATCGAACGGATTGATGACCGTCATTTCGGCGACCAGATCCACCGTGATCGAAAGCTCGCGGGTTTTTTCCGGGAAGACCAGGCGCGCGAGCCAGTTGCCGTAAGGATCCTGCTGCCAATTCAGGAAATGCTTTTCGGGCGTGACAGTCAGCGAATAGCTCTCGATTGGCGTACGGCAGTGCGCGGCGGGACGCAGGCGTACTTCGTGCGGCGAGAGATTGATCGAGCGATCAAACTTGTATTTGGTTTTATGGTGTAGGGCTACGCGGATGGTCATTTTCGGAACTCGTAATGGGTGACGGATGTGGCGGGGCGGATAACGAGCGGCGAGCGGTTGTTACCGGTCAGGTTCCTCCCGTCACGCTTCATTTGTAACCGCCCTCATCACTCCATCCAATCCGGATCAGGCAATTCTCCGAACACCCGCCGCAAACCGCCGCCCCAACGTTGTCTCAGCATCGAAAAATACGGGTCACCCTCACGTATCCGCTGCTGTACGCCAACCCGCAACGAATCACGCGGATACCACAGCATATCGATCGGCAGGCCCACTGAAATATTTGACTTGATGGTCGAGTCGAACGAAATCAA
>JANMPY010000455.1:0-1813 GCA_031370095.1 Betaproteobacteria bacterium | reverse complement strand
CAATAATCTGACCCGTCAAAAACAAGTCGCGTTCGCGCCAGTGACGTTTGTGACCGGCACCAAGCTGTTGGTCAAAAAATCGTCCAAGATCAAGTCGTATAAAGACTTGAAGGGCAAGACCGTCGTTGTCACGCAAGGCACGACCAACGAGCGCACCATCAAAGCGTTGTCGGATAAGGAAAACCTGAATATCAAGTTCCTCAACGCCAAGGATCATGCTGAATCTTTCCTGACGGTCGAATCCGGTCGCGCAGCGGCATTTTCCATGGATGACGTGCTGCTCTACGGCCTCACCGCAAAAGCGAAGAAGCCGAAAGATTTTGAAGTCGTCGGCGACTACCTTTCGTATGATCCGTACGGCATCATGTTTCGTAAAAACGACGCTGACTTCGCCATCGTCGCCAATCGTGCGCTGTCCGGCCTGATGCGTTCCGGCGAAATCAACAAGATCTACGACAAGTGGTTCGTTGGCAAACTGCCATCGGGTGAAACCATCGGCATGCCGATGAGCCCGCTGCTGAAAGTCGGCTTCCAGTTGCAAGCGCTTCCAGAGTAAGTTGATAGCAAAAAGGGGAATCGAGGAATCGGTTCCCCTTTTTTGTTGTGGCAGACGAGCAGGCTGTCGGAAATATTTCGTCGCAGAAAGATAACAACAAGATCATAGAAATTGCCGCAGCGGGCGCGAAAATATCGCGTCGCTGCAAGCCGGGAGCGCAATATGCTGGATTGGAAATTCCTTCTCGAACAAGCGCCATCCGGCGGCATGACCTACCTCGGCTGGATGCTGTCCGGTCTGATGTGGACGATGCTGGTGTCCATTTCGGCGTGGATAATCGCCTTTGTGCTGGGCTCGATCATCGGCGTTCTGCGCACCGTGCCTCTGAAAATCCCGCGCCTGATCGCGACCACCTACGTCGAAATTTTTCGCAACATTCCCTTGCTGGTGCAAATGTTTCTCTGGTATTTCGTCATGCCGGAGGTCGTTCCCGCCGCGCTCGGCGATTGGCTCAAAGGCACCTATCCAAATCTCATCACGCTGCCGTTCGCGCAATTCAGTCTGTGGGAATTCACCGCCGCCGTGCTCTGTCTGGGTCTCTACACGGCCTCGCGCGTAGCCGAGCAGGTGCGCGCCGGGATCGAATCGCTGCCCAAGGGTCAAACAGCGGCTGGGTTGGCGATGGGTTTCACGCTGCCGCAGGTTTACAAATATGTCATTCTGCCGATGGCTTTTCGCCTCATCATTCCGCCCATGACGTCTGAATTTTTGACGATCTTCAAAAACTCCTCCACGGCACTGACCATCGGCATTCTGGAATTAACCGCGCAAAGTCGGCAAATTTCGGAGTACACGTTTCGCACCTTCGAGTCGTTCGCAGTCGCAACCCTCATCTACATCGTCATCACGCTGACAGTCATTTTCATCATGCGATTGGTGGAAAATAAATTTGCTGTGCCAGGGTATGTGTCGCAGGGAGGTCACTGATCATGGGTGACTTCGATTTCAGCATCATCCTTAAAAGTCTGCCGATACTCTGGAGCGGCTTGCTGCTCTCGTTGCAGCTCTTTGCCATCGCGTTGGCCGGCGGTATTTTCTTTGGCACGCTGCTGGCACTAGCCCGACTGTCCAGCTTCAAACTGCTCTCTTATCCTGCGGCCGGATTCGTTAATTTGATCCGCTCGATACCGTTCATCATGGCGATCTTCTGGTTTTATTTCTTAACGCCTGAGCTGATGAAGTGGCTCACCGGCCAGCAAGGTGAAGCGGTCGGGCCATTCACCTCGGCCATTGTCGCGTTCATCATGGTGGAGTCGG
>JANMPY010000363.1:0-3026 GCA_031370095.1 Betaproteobacteria bacterium | reverse complement strand
GTATGAGAATACCGGCGATGAGGGAGATTAGCGGGGCGATGCTCAGGTTGAGATTCATGGTGATTTCCTTTTTTTGCTGAACGTAATGCGCGTTTGCGGCATACATTTATGACATTAGTGGAAAATTTTCATGCCATCCGTGCGCTGGCATACATAAGAGTTCTTTAGACCTCAACCGCACGCCTCCTTTTCAGATACGCATCTTTTTGCCCCAGGATGGCGTATAAGTAGTGCAGCCATTTGCGATATCAACGAAAGTGCGAGGCTTTCGTGAACGTCGCTGATGTCGGCGGACTGTCATGATGCATGCTGGTGGCATCCGCGAAATCTTCTTCCTGCGCCCCTCCCGCGACCCCGGTCGTTTGATCTGCCTCCAGGCCACGACATGTTGTCCACCAGAGTAGATCATGACCATCACGGAACCCACTATCCCCATCCCCGATAATCCGGGTAAGCCAGACGGCATCACCGAAGTCCGGCGTCAGGAAGTGTTGCTGCAAACAGGCGCGCTACAAAGCGCGATTTTCAACAGCGCCAATTTCTCAAGCATCGCCACTGACGCGAAGGGTGTGATTCAAATATTCAACGTCGGTGCCGAGCGCATGCTGGGCTTTACCGCCGCTGAAGTGATGAACAAGATTACCCCGGCCGACATTTCCGATCCGCAGGAATTGGTCGCGCGCGCCAAGGCATTGAGCCTCGAACTCGGAACGCCGATTGCGCCAGGCTTCGAGGCATTGGTGTTCAAGGCCTCGCGCGGCATCGAGGATATTTATGAATTGACGTACTTTCGCAAGGATGGCAGCCGCTTCCCTGCCGTGGTGTCGGTCACGGCGCTGCGCGATGCGCAAGAGGGAATCATCGGTTATCTGTTGATCGGCACCGACAATACCGCCCGCAAGCAGGCCGACGATAAGCTACGCACAGCGTCGCAGTATGCGCGCAGCCTCATCGAAGCCAGCCTGGACCCGTTGGTCACCATCAGTCCCGAGGGCAAGATCACCGACGTCAACGCGGGCTCGGTCAAGGTGACCGGTGTGCTACGAGAGAAGCTCATCGGGACCGACTTTTCCAACTACTTCACCGAGCCCGACAAGGCCCGCGAGGGTTACCAGCAGGTCTTCGCCAAAGGTTTCGTCACCGACTACCCGCTCACCATCCGGCACGAGGACGGTCGTCTCACCGACGTTCTCTACAACGCCTCGGTCTACAAGGATGTGCAGGGCAACGTGCTCGGCGTGTTCGCCGCGGCCCGCGACATCACCGCGCGCAAGCAGGCCGAAGAAGCGTTGCTCAAGGCGGGGGCGTTGCAAAGCGCGATTTTCAACAGCGCCAATTTCTCAAGCATCGCCACTGACGCGAAGGGTGTGATTCAGATTTTCAACGTCGGTGCCGAGCGCATGCTGGGCTTTACCGCCGCTGAAGTGATGAACAAGATTACCCCAGCCGACATTTCCGATCCGCAGGAAGTCGTCGCGCGTGCCAAGGCATTGAGCCTCGAACTTGGCACGCCGATCTCGCCGGGCTTTGAGGCACTCGTATTCAAGGCCTCACGTGGGATCGAGGATATTTATGAGCTGACCTACATCCGCAAGGACGGCAGCCGCTTTCCGGCGGTTGTGTCGGTCACCGCGCTGCGTGACGCGCAAAATGCCATCATCGGCTACCTGCTGATTGGTACTGACAACACCGCGAGGAAGCTTGCGGAGGAGGCGCTGCAGAAGGCGGGGGCGCTGCAGAATGCGATTCTGAGCAGTGCGAACTTTTCGATCATCGCGACCGACGAAAAAGGCATCATCCAGTTATTCAACGTCGGTGCCGAGCGCATGCTGGGCTATATGGCGACCGAGGTGGTGAACAAGATTAACCCGAGTGATATCCATGATCCGGATGAAGTCATGGCGCGCGCCGTCGCGCTGAGCGCTGAGCTTTCGACGACGATCACGCCGGGTTTTGAAGCATTGGCTTTCAAGGCTTCCCGTGGCATTGAAGACATTTATGAATTGACCTACATTCGCAAGGATGGCAGCCGCTTTCCGGCGATCGTGTCGATCACGGCACTGCGCGATGATCAGGGCGACATCATCGGCTATCTGTTGATCGGTACCGATAATTCTGTGAGGAAGCGCGTCGAGGTCGAGTTGCACGAGGCGATGGCAGCAGCCGACAAAGCCAACCGCGCGAAATCAGATTTTTTGTCCAGCATGAGCCATGAATTACGCACGCCGCTCAATGCGATTCTGGGTTTTGCGCAGTTGATGGAATCGGGTTTCCCGCCGCCTGCACCTTCGCAGAAAAAAAATCTCGAACAGATTCTGAAGGCCGGGTGGTACCTGCTGGAGTTGATCAACGAAATTCTCGATCTGGCGCTCATTGAATCGGGCAAGGTGACGCTGTCACCCGAGCCGGTGTCACTGGCAGAGGTAATGATCGAGTGCCGCGCCATGATCGAGCCGCAGGCCAGGAAGCGCAGCATCGCCATGACCTTTCCGAGCTTTGAGATTCCCTACTTCGTGATGGCGGACCACACGCGCGTGAAACAGGTGTTGATCAATCTATTGTTCAATGCCGTGAAATACAACAAGCCAGGCGGCAAGGTCGTGATCGAATGCACGCCGACCTCGTCGAATTCGATTCGCATCAGCGTAAAAGACACCGGCCTGGGGCTGGCACCGGAACAGCTTTCCCAGCTTTTCCAGCCGTTCAATCGTCTTGGCAAGGAGGCCGGTGAAGAAGAGGGTACCGGTATCGGTCTGGTGGTGACCAAGCGGCTGGTCGAGCTGATGGGCGGCACCATTGGCGCGGACAGCACTGCCGGGGTGGGAAGTGTGTTCTGGATCGAACTGAGTTTGACGACCGCACCGCAGCTCACCGTGCCGGACGGCGAGCACGCCGCACTGGTGCGACCGCAGGTGCTCGACGGCACGCCGCTGCGCACCCTGCTCTACGTGGAAGACAATCCGGCCAACCTCGAACTGGTCGCGCAGCTCATCGCCCGCCGTCCCGATCTGCGCCTGCTCTCAGCG
>JANMPY010000353.1:0-4091 GCA_031370095.1 Betaproteobacteria bacterium | reverse complement strand
GCTTCACCCAGCTCGGCCTGGTAGAGATGACGAGAAAGCGCACGCGTGAGAGTCTGGCGCATGTATTGTGCGAACCCTGCCCGACCTGTACGGGCCGCGGCGAAATCAAATCAGCACAAACAGTGTGCTACGAAATCCTGCGGGAAATCATGCGCTCGGCGCGCCAGTTCGATGCGAAGGAATTTCGCATTCTGGCCTCTCAGACGGTGATTGACCGCTTCCTCGACGAGGAATCGCAAGGCATTACGATGCTTGAGGACTTCATTAAAAAACCGATTTCGCTATCGGTCGAAAGCGCATACACGCAGGAACAGTTCGACGTGATTCTGGTGTGACGCGCGGCAAAAAATATCCCGCCGGCTTTAAGTTTTCGCGTTCAGATCCAGCTTGACTGTCGCGAGAAACTCCATCGGTGGCGTCTGTTGAGCGGGACTGCTTGCGACCGCAGGAGCCGCAGAGGCCACTGGCACCGTCACCATTCGCTGTGTTTTGAGAAATGCCGGATCAGGGGTTGTCGCGGGAGAGGATGCCGGCGCGTTGGTCTCATCCGACGGGCCTACATCGCGAACCTGACGGATGAGTTGTGTGATCATCGCAACCTGATCTTCCAGCCCCTTGCGTTGTGCTTGCAGCGTGGCAATTTCCTCTTCCATCGCGCCGCCGCGTCCGTTGATTTTTGCCAGCGAATCCAGCCGCGCCTGTAACAGCACTTTGTGATCCCGGATCTGGGTCTCCAGCGGCATTGGAACCGCAGTTAGCCAGCGATCAGTATCGGCGCGCGCTTCATTAAGAATCAATCGCGCCTGGTCGACCAGCATGCGCCAAAAGCGTTTCACCATGAAGCGCTTTTCAGTCATCATGATATTGATCGGATTTTTGCAGAATTCTTCAGTTTCGATAATCAGTGTCCGTAATTGCAGGCGCGGGCCTTCAAAATCGAGCGACGGAAAATCCATTATTTCAAATTTGAAACGCTGCTGGAAGGTGTTGTAAACGCCTTCCATTAAATGCCGAATATCCTCGCCCGCAAGACACACTGCTTTGAAATCTTCCTGAATGAGGCGGATCAATTCGCGCATGCCGCGGGTGAGGCCCGGCGTTGTCCATGAATCGTTGATGGCCTGCAGGCTGCTTGAACAAAGCGCGTCGAGCTTGGTGGGATTAAACAAATCCAGCAACGCATCGCGCTTATGGTTGAACGACATGCGTTGCGTTTTGTACTCGGTTAGCGCCGCGGTGTAGGCTTCTTTTTGCTTGCTGATTTTTTGCCATAGCTTCATGGTAACGTCGCGGCTCTTGCCCTGCAACTGCGCCAATTCGTGCAACTGGCTGCTGTTGGACGCAAGCTTTTGATTGCAACTACGATGACTGGTCACCATCATCGTGCCGATTTCACTCATCACCGATTTGGCCAGAAGTTGGCGCTTGATCGGAATAATTTCATTGGCAAGATACGCCTCCAGCCGCTTGATACCGGAGCGCTCGACCATCGCCTCGTCGCTTTTGATTCTGCCGACCAGCGCCTTTTGCGCCGACAGCGCAAATACCCTTTCCGGCGGCAAGCCGAGCTGGCTGCAAGTGTTATCCATCATGCGCTGCATGCCAGCATCAATCTCGGGCTCGGTCTTCAGCTCGTCCCACATGAGATCAATTTTGTTGAGCACAGCTATCTTCGCTGGCAGACCCGCTTTCACATAACGATCCCAAATTTCCAAGTCACTTTTGGTCACGCCGGTGTCTATTCCCAACAGAAAAACCACCGCGTGCGCGTTCGGAATCGTCGACAGCGTGAGCTCAGGCTCCAGCCCCAGCGCGTTTAAGCCCGGTGTGTCGAGGATGGCCAGGCCATTGGTCAGCAAAGGATGCGGATAATTGATGATCGCGTAACGCCAAGCCGGCACCTCGACAATGTCATCCTCGCTCGGCCCTTGCCCCGATTCGTCAAACATGGGGATCAAGCCCATCATGCGCGCGTCGAGCGCGTACACCCGCTTGGTGTCGGCAAGTGCTGACAAGGCCTGCTTCATTTCTTTCGCGCTATCGACGTTGAGGCGAATTTTGGACCATTCCACCGGCATGTTTTTGAGCTGTGAAATGGATTCATCGCGGTAACGCGTTTCGACCGACAGCAATTTCAGATACGGCTCTTCATTCGGGTCGTGAAATATTTCGGTCGGGCACATCGTGGTGCGGCCAACATCGGAAGGCAACAGGCGATCTTCAAAACTTGAGAAAAACAAAGCGTTGATCAGCTCCGATTTGCCGCGCGAAAATTCAGCCAAAAAAGCCAAAGTCAAGCGCCCACGATTGAGCGCCTCGAGCAAATCGTAAAAACGAATCGACTGCTGTACATTAAGCTGGTTGGTACTTTCGAGCCAGGCGTGGTAATCCTGCACGGAGCGTGCAAGATTCTCGCGCCACGCGTTGTAGCGACCGATTTCAGTCTCGAAGCGGGAATCGATGTTGGCGTTAAAGTCCACGGCGCATTATCCACCAGCCGTTAGCGATAGCAAAGCCCCGGCGGCCTTTTCGAGGTAAGCGACCGGCACCATCAGCACCACCTGCAGCACGATCAGCAACGCAAACGACGACAAATCCACGCCGCCGATCAACGGAATAATGCGTTGAAACGGCTTGACGAACGGTCGTACCAGCGCATCGAAAAAAGGCCGCAGCGGATGGTAGGGACTTACCCATGACAATATCGCCTGCACGATCACGACGCCAATCAACAGATAGATTGATAATTTCAACAGGCACACCAACGCCAGCAGCGCAACTGCCGGCCACAAGCCCCCATGTGTGAACGCCGCTGGAAGCACGATGGCCGCCTTGATCAGCAACAAAATAATTTCCGCGAGCCACGCCACCAACAGCGAGGCGAAATCAAGACCAAAAAGACCAGGCACAATTTTGCGCATGGGTTTGACGGCAAAGTCGGTCAGTCCGATGACAAAATCGACCACCGGGTTGCCAGCCTTGGCGCGAAACGGTGCGCGCAGCGCTTGCGCATAAAAGCGCGTGAGAACCGCCAGCACGAACAGATTGATGACGGTCTCGATAACAAAAATCAGTGCCTGCGTTGCCATTATTTTTTACCTGCCGGGATGCTGATTGGCGGAGCGGGCACCGCAGGCGTGCCGCCAAGCTCAAGGCCAAGTTCGCGCGAACGCTCGCATGCCGCTTTGACGCCGTCGATGAAGGCTTGCTTTAACGCATGCTGATCGAATGCCTTGATGGCAGCCTCGGTCGTGCCGCGCTTTGAGGTCACGCGTGCCCGCAGCAGGCTAGGTGATTCGTTCGTGGAGGCGGCGAGTTGCGCACCGCCGAGAAACGTCTGGGTCGCAAATAAATTCGCCGCATCAGCATCAAAACCCAACTCGCAGGCCGCCTGTTCCAGCGCCTCGATAAAATAAAATACGTATGCCGGCCCGCTGCCAGAAACGGCGGTAACCGCGTCGAGCATTGCCTCATCATCGAACCAGACCGTTTTGCCGACGGCGCCAAGCAGTGCCTCGGCGATTGCGCTGCCTTCCCGACTCACGCCGGATGTTGCATACAAACCGGTGATACCCGCGCGAATCAGCGCGGGCGTATTGGGCATGGTGCGCACTACATTCTGATAGCGGCCCGCGCTGCCGCCAAGCCAAACCGCAAGGCTCCCGGTACTGATGCCAGCCGCAATGCTGACGATCACCTGCGATGTAAGCAGGCCTGCGAGCGGCGCAATTGCTTCCTCCATCATTTGCGGCTTCACCGCGAGAACGATGGCGTCGCAATCGATTAAATTTGTCGTGAGTGAGGAAAATACCTCGACATCGAGCACCGAAATTGCCGCACGCGTTTCGGCGTTCGGCTCCACGACCCGAAAATCACTCGCGGGCATTTTTTGCGCGAGCAGACCACCCAGGATCGCCTGCGCCATGTTTCCGCCACCAACAAACAAGACCTTCATTGCCGAGCTCCAAAAATAGCGCTGCCGATTCTTACCATCGTCGCGCCTTCCGTGATGGCAATGGCGAAATCCTGCGACATGCCCATCGACAGCGTGTCGACGTCCATGCCCGCGCCTTGCAGCGATTGGAGCAGTG
>JANMPY010000335.1:0-8315 GCA_031370095.1 Betaproteobacteria bacterium | reverse complement strand
CGCGACAGCGTGAGCAACGGGCGCAGGATTGTTTGCGTATCTGAAACAACCCGTACTTCGCCCATGCCTGCCAGGCCCTTTAATCCCGTGCCGCGCAGTAATTGGTGCAGCACCGTTTCAGCCTGATCGTCGGCGTGTTGCGCGAGGAGAATATTCGCCGACCCTACCTCGGCAAACGCCGCATAGCGCGCCGCGCGCGCCGCTCCCTCTAATCCCGCCGGCGACGAACGATCAATGGCAACTTTTTTCGTCGCCAACGAGATGCCACGCGTCGCGCAAACACTCGCACAAAACGCAGCCCATGCATCGGCATTTGCACTCAAGCCATGATGCACGTGAATCGCGTGGACATCGAGGCACAGTGCGGATTTGAGTTGATCGACCGCATCGAGCAACACAATCGAATCCATACCGCCGGACAGCGCAACGCAAATACGTTTGCCTTCCAGTCCATGGATTCGCAAAAACTTTTCAACGATGGTGATAAGCGTTGTGATGCGCTACTCCCGTCAATAAAACCGCTAAACACTAGCACTGGCGCGGCTCGTGGCACGATATTTCTCCAAACGCCGCGCCAGTGCTAGACCTTGCTTACTTCCATTCGCCGCGCAACTCGCCCACCTTCGCCTGCAAAGCCTCCGGCGTGACCAGTGCAGGTTGCCACGGAATATCCACCACCAAGGCAATGGACGAAAAAAACCCGCGCGGATAGCGCATCGCGTCACCTCCCCAACGCGAAAAAAAACTGCCCCACAGTCCGCGCAGCGCCATCGGAATCACCGGCACCGGCGTCCGCTCAATAATGCGGGTCACGCCTTTTTTGAACGGGTAAAGATCGCCGTTATCGGTGATGCGCCCTTCCGGAAAAATACACACGACCTCACCTGCTTTCAGATACGCATCAATTCGTTCGTAGGCTTTTTCCAGCATGACCGCATTTTCTTTAGCGCTGGCAATCGGTATTGTGCCCGCAGTGCGAAATACAAAATTCAACACCGGTATTTTGAAAATACGGTAATCCATCACAAACCTCACCGGGCGCTGGATACAGCCGCCAATCACCAGCGCATCGACGAAGCTCACGTGATTGCAAACCAGCACACACGGCCCCTCGTCCGGAATATTTTCCATGCCGTCTTTGTCGACGCGATAAAAAGTATGGATCAGCATCCAGATGATGAAGCGCATCAAAAATTCCGGCACCAGTTTGAAAATGAACATTGCCACTGCGGCGTTCATGATGCCGACGACCAGATAAAGCTGCGGCAACGTCAAGCCCGCCTGCAACAGCGCAGCGGCCATGAGTGAGGCGACGACCATGAACAGTGCGTTCAAAATATTATTGGCCGCGATGATGCGCGCGCGAAACTGTTTGTCGGTGCGCGCCTGCATCAGCGAATACAGCGGCACACTGTAAAAGCCCGCAAACATCGCCAGCAAAAACAAGTCGGCCATGATCCGCCAGCTTTTGCCCACACTGATAAATTCACCCGCACCAATCAGCGGGCCGACCGCCATGCCACGCGAGGCGAAATAAAGGTCGCCCGCAAACACCGTCATGCCGATCGCACCAAATGGCACCAATCCGATCTCGACGCGGTGGCCGGACATCTTTTCGCACAACACCGAGCCCACGCCGATACCGACCGAGAAGGTCGCCAGCAACAGCGTCACCACCTGTTCGTTGCCCGACAACACTTCCTTAGCGAAGCCGGTGAAAGAAGTCAAGAAAATAGAGCCAAAAAACCACAGCCAGGAAATGCCGATCATCGACAAAAACACCACCCGATTTTTGTTGGCAATTTTCAGGTTCGCCCAGGTTTCGGTGACCGGGTTCCAGTTGATTTTCAATTCCGGCACTGGCGGCGACGACGCCGGAATAAAGCCCGCCGCAATCCGTCCCGCCACCGCAATCACGACTGATGCCACAGCAACATAAGTCGGCCCCATCCCCGGGATTGCCACCAGCGCACCGCCCAGCATCGTGCCCAGCAAAATCGCCACGAAGGTGCCCATCTCGACCAGACCATTGCCACCGGTCAGTTCGGTTTCGCGCAAGTGCTGCGGCAGGTAGGCAAACTTTGCGGGCCCAAACAAGGTCGAGTGGCAACCCATCAGGAATACACCGATATACAGTGCCACTGGTAGTTGCCAGAAAAATCCCGCGCCAATCACCAGCATGAAAACAATTTCGAGATTTTTCACCAACCGCGCAATTGCCGCCTTGTCGTATTTATCCGCCAACTGCCCCGAGGTCGCCGAGAACAAAACGAACGGCAGAATAAACAACCCGCCGATGACGGGCCCGGCAAGTTTCGCGTCGAGCCCACCCCACGCGCCCGCATGAAATGTCGCCAGCACGGTGAAGGCAAATTTGAAAATGTTGTCGTTGCCCGCGCCGAGAAATTGCGTCCAGAAGAACGGCGCAAAACGGCGCTGGGAGAGGAGGCTGAATTGATTACTGGTTGGTGTCGACATGTTGCTCTCTGGAAAGAGTGATGTGCCAAGTGTGCGCATGCACCGCAATGCGTTACTGCGTCTTCAAATATTCCATCACCGCTTGCAACGACTCCTTCACTTGCTTCTTGTTCAACCAAAAATAAACTTCCTTGCCGAGTTTCTCACTGGCCAGCACGCCTGCCTCGCGCAGGATTTTCAAGTGATGTGAGACCGCAGACCGCGAGAGCGTGGACACGTCGACAATCTGGCCGACATTCAACCGTTCGCCGCGCTCGAAAGTGAGCAGAATCCGCTGGCGGTGTTCATCGCCGAGCGCGGTAAATACCCGTGACACGTTTTTCCACGGTGCGGGTATGGCTTTGGTATAATTTTTATTCATAACTATATTCTTGGTTATGTTGTTATGTTTGTCAAGCCCCTTTTTCTCATCGCCAACTTAAACCCGGCGCACTGTGACCGGGCAGCGAAGACCGATGGCGTCATCCCAGCGTGCTAAACTAAATCTACTTAAAAATGTGCTGCAATTACGCCTATAAATTCAGAAGAACCCAAGAAGTCTGGAGCTCGCATGGCAACACAAGATGACCTTAAAGAGGCCGCGCTCGAATACCACCGCTACCCGGTGCCCGGAAAAATAGAAATCGCCGCCACCAAACCGCTCGCCACCCAGCGCGATCTGGCGCTCGCCTACACACCCGGCGTGGCAATGGTGTGCGAGGCCATCGTCGAAAATCCCGCTGAAGCCCGCAATTTGACCGCGCGTGGCAATCTGGTCGGGGTCATTACCAACGGCACTGCCGTGCTGGGCCTGGGCGCAATTGGCCCGCTGGCGGCAAAGCCGGTGATGGAAGGCAAAGCGGTGCTGTTCAAAAAATTCGCCGGCATCGATGTATTTGACATTGAAATCAACGAGCGCGATCCCGATAAATTGGTCGACATCATCGCAGCGTTAGAGCCCACGTTCGGCGGCATCAATCTTGAGGACATCAAAGCGCCGGAGTGCTTTTATGTTGAGAAAAAACTGCGCGAGCGCATGAAGATTCCGGTGTTTCACGATGACCAGCACGGCACCGCAATTATCGTCGGCGCGGCCATCGTCAATGGCTTAAAGGTGGTCGGCAAGGACATCGGTCAGGTGAAACTGGTCGCGTCCGGCGCTGGTGCCGCAGCGCTCGCCTGTCTGGATATGCTGGTGGCGCTTGGCATGAAAATGTCGCACATCTGGGTTACCGATATTGCGGGCGTGGTCTATCGTGGCCGCAAGGAGGAGATGGATCCGAACAAGGATCGCTATGCGAAAGACACGCCCTCGCGTACTTTGGGTGAAGTGATCGACGGCGCGGATGTATTTTTGGGACTTTCCGCTGGCGGCGTATTAAAGCAGGACATGGTGAAACGCATGGGCGCAAAGCCACTGATTTTGGCGCTCGCCAATCCCACGCCGGAAATACTTCCCGAGCAGATTCGCGAAGTGCGAGACGATGCGGTAATCGCGACCGGACGTTCCGACTACGCCAATCAGGTCAATAATGTTTTGTGTTTCCCATTCATTTTCCGTGGTGCGCTCGATGTCGGTGCCACCACCATCAATGAATCGATGAAACTTGCCGCAGTGCATGCGATTGCCGAGCTCGCGCAAGCGGAGCAGTCCGACATTGTTGCGATGGCATACGGCGAAACTGCATCCGGATTTGGCAAGGATTATCTGATCCCAAAACCGTTTGACCCGCGTCTCATCGCCAAAGTCGCGCCGGCCGTCGCACGCGCGGCGATGGAGAGCGGCGTTGCCACCAGCCCGATCACCGATTGGGCCGCGTATATGCAGCGGCTCGACCAGTTCGTGTATCACTCCGGCCTCATCATGAAGCACGTGTTCGCTAAGGCCAAGCAAAGTCCAAAACGCATTGTCTACGCCGAGGGTGAAGAAGAGCGGGTGCTGCGCGCAGTGCAAATTGTGGTGGATGAAAAACTGGCGCGGCCCATTCTGGTGGGGCGGCCTGCGGTGCTTGCCAAGCGCATTGAAAAATTCGGCCTGAGAATGGAGCTGGATAAAGACGTTGACGTCGTGAATCCCGAGTGGGATGAGCGCTTCCACGATTACTGGCAGGAGTATTACCAGCTCACCGCGCGGCGCGGGGTATCCGAAACCTACGCCAAGATCGAAATGCGCAGGCGGCTTACGCTGATCGGCGCAATGATGATGCACAAGGGCGATGCCGACGGCATGGTCTGTGGCACTTTCGGCACGCACGATTTGCACTTGCAATATGTTGATCAGGTGATTGGCCGTCGCAAGGGCATCAATAATTATTACGCAATGAACGTGCTGATGCTGCCGACGCGTACCATTTTCATTTGCGACACTTACGTTAATCACGATCCGACGCCTGCGCAAATTGCCGAGATGACATTGCTTGCAGCGGAAGAAATTCGCCGCTTCGGTGTGGTGCCGAAAGCGGCGCTGCTATCGCATTCGAGTTTCGGCACGTCGGATGCGCCGTCGGCAGTCAAAATGCGGGTCGCGCTGGGTCTCATCAATCTGCAAGCGCCTGATCTCGAAATCGAAGGCGAAATGCACGGCGACGCAGCGCTTTCCGAAGCGGTACGGCGCGCAAGCTTCCCCGGCTCACGGTTAAAGGGCGAGGCTAATTTACTCATCATGCCGACACTGGATGCGGCCAATATCGCGTTCAACCTGCTGAAAACGGCGAGCGGCGGTGGCATCACCATCGGCCCAATTTTGCTGGGGAGCGCGATGCCGGTGCATATCGTCACGCCGACTGCCACCGTGCGTCGCATTGTCAACATGACGGCACTTGCGGTCGTCGATGCACAGGCACAGCGCAAATAAAATGGTCTCGGACCGCTTCGATCATCTGTTCATCTGCCCGCGTGATTTCGAGCAGTCGCGAAAATTTTATCGTGACGTGCTTGGCTGGCAGGTGGTGAGCGAATGGATCGACAACCACGGCAAAAAAGGCGTGATCCTCAATGGCGGAGGCATTCGCGTGGTGTTAGCCGAGCCGCACGATGCGGTCGATGTCCACAACGCACTGGCACCACACGCGCCCACGCTGCATCTGGATATTCACGACGCCGATAAACGTTTTTCGCAAATTCAGCACGGCGAGCACATCGTGCAAGCGCCGCAGGACAACCACTGGGGCACGCGCTGGTTCGTGGTGAAAGACCCCGACGGCAATCTCATCGCCTTTGACGAAATGCGCCAAAAATCTTGAACCCCGGTAATTTCAATGCGCCAACGCCGTTGCTTGAGGGCGGATCAATCGGCCTGTTTGCGCCATCCGGTGCCGTCAATTTGCCGCGTATGCAGGCGGCGGTTGCGGCCTTGACTGCGCGCGGATTTCGCGTCGTCGTTGCGCCGGAAACAGAAAATCAGTGGCGCTATTTTGCCGGTACTGACGAGGCGCGCGCAGCGTCGTTCCACGTCATGCTTGCCGACACCTCGATTGACGCGATGATGATGGTGCGCGGCGGTTACGGCTTCTCGCGTCTGCTGCATCGCATCGACTGGCACGCGGTCGCTGCCAGCGAAAAAACATTTGTGGGATTCAGCGATTTCACTGCCTTCAACCTTGCTGCTCTTGCGCAGGCGAATTTGATTACGTTTGCAGGTCCCGGTGCGGCGATTGATTTTGGCGACGCGCAAATGTTGGCACAAACGCAGGCGGATCATGCCTTCATGGAAGCGCATTGCTGGCCCGTCCTTGCCGGGCAAGCGGTTAGTGCCGGGCCGTTCACCGATAGCTTCACCTATCGGCCTCGCACCATCAATGGCACCTTGTGGGGCAGCAATCTTTCGCTGCTCACGCATCTCATCGGCACGCCATACCTGCCTGATATTGACGGTGGCGTTCTTTTCATCGAAGAAATTGGCGAGGCACCATACGCTGTTGAGCGCATGCTGTTGCAGCTTTATCACGCGGGCATTCTGCAAAAACAAAAGGCGCTGATCCTCGGTGACTTTTCGGACTGCAATCCCGAACCTGACCGCTTCCCCTATGCGATGGAACACGTGGTTGAAACGATGCGCGAGCTGCTGCCGATTCCGGTGCTAACCGGTCTGCCGTTCGGGCATGTGGCGCGAAAACTCACGCTGCCTGTTGGCGCGCTTGCCACGCTCAATATTGTGCCGGGCGCGTTTACCTTGAGCTACTAGCGTTGTATTGCATAGCTTGTTCGCGACTACATTAGCCACCGCACTCGCCCTCGCGATGGATGCGGTCGCTGTCGCCATTGCCGCCGGGCTTTCGGTGAAGATGTTGAAGTTTCGCGACGCGTTGAAAATGGCGACGTTTTTCGGCTTGGCACAAGCCTTGATGCCGCTGGGCGGCTATTTGCTCGGCACACTATTTGCCAATGCGCTGGCGGCATTTGACCACTGGATCGCATTCGCCCTGCTCTGCGGCCTTGGCGTCAAAATGATACTGGACGCCAGAAATGCAGCCGAAGAAAGCGTCGCGTCACCGTTCCGCACCAACAAATTATTGGTACTCGCGGTCGCCACCAGTCTGGATGCGTTCGCCGTCGGCATCAGCTTCTCGTTACTGGAAGTAAGTCTGACTGAGACGGTGATTGTGATCGGCGCGGTTACTTTTTTTCTGTGCCTGCCTGCGGTCTGGTTCGGTGCGCGGCTCGGTAAATCGATGGCCAAGCGTGCGGAGATTTTCGGGGGTATCGTGTTGATTCTGATTGGCAGCAAAATTCTGATCGAACATTTACTGGGCGGCATATGAGCGAGCAACGTGACAGCTTAAGAACCGAATACCGGGCTTGCAATCTTTGCGAAGCGATTTGCGGCCTTGAATTCAAAATTGATGGCGAAAAAATCGTGTCGATCCGTGGCGACGATGCTGACCCGTTCAGCCGTGGCCACATCTGCCCGAAAGCGGTCGCGATCAAGGATATTCACGAGGACAAGGATCGCCTGCGCATGCCGATGAAAAGAGTCGGTACGACGTGGACAGAAATCAGCTGGGATGAAGCGTTTGAATTCGCCGCAACGCGCCTGGCAGACGTGCAACAACGCCACGGCAGCAATGCCATCGGCATGTACGCGGGCAATCCTTCAGTACACAACATCAGCACGCTGTTTAATTTCCAGCATTTCGCGCGTCTGGTGAAATCACGCAACATGTTTTCGGCGTCCTCGGTTGATCAATTGCCGCAGCAGCTCACCTCGCTGCTGATGTTCGGTCACCAATTCATGATTCCCATTCCGGACATTGACCACACCGACTATTTCCTGATTCTCGGCGGCAACCCGATTGCCTCCAACGGCAGCATGATGACCGTGCCCGATGTCGCCAAACGATTGAAAGCCATTCAGACGCGCGGTGGCAAAGTGGTGGTGATCGACCCGCGTCGCACCGAGACAGCCGAGATCGCCAGCGAGCATCATTTCATCCGTCCCGGCAGCGACGCAGCGCTGCTGATGGCGATCATCAACGTCATTCGTCGTAAAAGTTTAATGCGCCTGAATTCTGCGTTGGCATTGAAAAATCTTCACGAAGCGTTCGATGCAATCGCGCACGTTACGCCAGACGCGGCTGCAACGGTGACGGGCATTTCCACTATCGAAATCGAGCGCATCGCCCGTGAATTTGCCGCTGCTCCTTCGGCGATTTGCTATGGCCGCATCGGCACCTGCATCCAGCCGTTTGGAACGCTCACGCAATGGCTGGTGCAGCTACTCAACATCGTCACCGGCAATCTTGATCGCGTTGGCGGCACGCTGCCAAGTAACCCAGTTATCCCGATCACCGGGCCCGGCACACGTCCGGGGCACTACGCGCAATGGCATTCACGCGTGAGCAAGCTGCCCGAGTCGGGTG
>JANMPY010000306.1:0-1764 GCA_031370095.1 Betaproteobacteria bacterium | reverse complement strand
CCCGCGAGCGCGTTGAAGGCGGTTCTCATTTGGAGGCCTCTTCAAGAATTTCCGCGGTCAGCCTGTCGTATTCGCCATTGGCGCGGCGCACGTAGATGCCGGTGATCACGATCGTGAAAATGATCACACCCAACCCGATGGGAATACCGAGCGTGGTAACGCCACTACCGATGGGCTGCGCAAGAAACGGCTTGTTGAACGCAATCAACGCAATGTAACCGAAGTACACCACCAGCATCAGCACGGTGAGGGTCCAGCCGAAGACATTTCGTTTTTGTCGTAGCTCGTGATACTTTGGATTGGCTTCAATCTTTGCCGCTATCGAATCACTCATGATGGTCTCCTTGATAAGCTGCACTGGTTGCAAAACACGTCGCGGATGCACCAATCTACAGCACATCGGTTTTTTTGGTGCGGCATTTTGATTACCGCATCGCACGCCACGAACACCTGACAGTATGGCGGAATCCAACGAGTAATCATATCTTATATCTTTTATAAGACTTATTGACGCAGCGCAGCATTGCGTGTAATTTAGGCATATACGCTGCAAATTTCGTGGCCACACTCACCACTTTCGCAATTCCGGTCGCAGGAGAAACCTGATGAAACACGCCGCCGCTGAAGCACTTCCCGATAGCCTTTCCGCGCCCTCCGCCGATGTGCTCGGCGACTATTGGCCGGGGATCCAGATGTACTACCCGCCGGTCAAATATGCCCCCGCGCTGGGTCTTTACGAAGATCTCGAACAAGCTTCGCAACGCTTCAAAAAACACGCCTGGGGCACGACCGCACACACGCTGATTTTTGACCTGGAAGACGGCTGTCGGCAAAAAGAAATGTCGCGCGAACTATTGCGCCGTGAGCTGCCCAACCTGCCTAAACGCAAAGAGGTTCAGGTCGCGGTTCGCATCAATCCATTCCGTACGGAAGAGTACGAAAAAGATTTGAAAATGGTGCGCGATTTATCCGACCACATCGATGCGGTGATGCTTGCCAAAGCGGGCGAGGCGTATGGCTCACCGGAAATTCGCGATCTTTCGGCAGTGCTGGTCGGGCTGAACCATCGCATCACCATTCAGCCGATTATTGAGCATCCGAAGTCGCTGAAAATAGCACCGGATTTGATGCAATACGCGACGGTCAAACACGTCGTCTTCGGCATCCACGATTTCTCAAAAGCAATGGGCATCCAGATCACGCCGCGTCGATGGACGGAAGAGCTCGCGTACTTCATGAATCAGGTCTTGTTCGAAGCGCGTATCGCCGGCAAGGGCGTCATCGGCGGCGTTGAGACGTTGATCGGCCAATCGACCATGCCGGAAAATTTTGTCGAGCCCGACGATGTGCGTCGCTGGCTCGACCTGCATGGTGACGAAGAAAGCCGCGTCGTCTACGGCCACGCGTGTGAAGAAGCCGCGATGGGCATGACCGGCAAGCAGGTCATTCATCCCTCGCACATTCACCCCTGCAAGGTTGCGTACACGCCCTCACCTACCGACATCAAGACTAAAAGCTCGATTTTGAAAGCAGCAATTGAGGCCGATGCTCTGCTCGGTGGCGCCATCAAATTCAACGGCGAAATGCTCGACCCGCCAATGTTCGGCAAGGCTTTACAGACGCTGCTGCGGGCGCACGCGCTGCACGCACTATCGGATACCGATACGGCGTTCGCGATGGACGTATTGCGGAAACTGCCGGCGCAAGTGGTCAGGGAAAACTGGCCGTATGGTGTGATTCTTTGACGCCTCAATATGAGGGGAA
>JANMPY010000276.1:0-2226 GCA_031370095.1 Betaproteobacteria bacterium | reverse complement strand
GGCCATTCGCAGACCGGCGAAATCGACAAAATCGACGGGCCGTATTATTTCTTTAAGCTCATCCAGAAAATGCGCGACACGCTGCCGCAATGGATGCCAACCATCGGTATTGAGGGCGGCAAGCTCAATGTGATCCCGGTCGATTACGTGGTCGATGCGATGGACTTTATCGCCCACAAAAAAGGCCTGGATGGCGAGTGCTTTCACCTGACCGATCCGGAGCCGATGCGCATTGGCGAGTTGCTCAATATTTTTGCCAAGGCCGCGCATGCGCCGCAGATGACGATGCGCGTGAACGCAAAAATGCTGAGCTTCATTCCGAGCTACGTGCTGGATGGCTTGATGTCGGTCGCACCGGTGCGACGCGCCCGCAACCAGATTCTTGCCGATCTGGGTATTCCCAAGGATGTGTTTTCCTTCATCAGCTACCCGACCAAATTTGACAACCGCGATACCGTCAAAGCGCTAAAAGGCTCCGGCATCGAAGTACCAAAACTTGAAACGTACGCGTGGCGGCTTTGGGATTATTGGGAACGTCATCTCGATCCTGATTTGTTCATTGATCGCACTCTGGAAGGCAAAATCAAAGGCAAAGTCGTCGTCGTGACCGGCGGCACGTCGGGCATTGGCGAGGCCACCGCGATCAAGCTCTCCGAGGCCGGTGCCAAGGTCGTGATCGTCGCGCGCGACCCAGAGAAGGCACACGCAACGCTCGCGAAAATCAAGGAGGCCGGCGGCCACGCCAAGTTTTATTCCTGCGATCTCGCCGATCTGGCGAGTTGCGATAAATTGGTGGCAAGCGTATTGAAAGACTACGGTGCCTGTCATTATTTGGTGAATAACGCCGGTCGCTCGATCCGTCGCGGCATCGCCAACAGCTTTGATCGCTTCCACGATTTCGAACGCACGATGCAGCTGAATTATTTCGGCTCGCTGCGGCTCATCATGGGCTTTTTGCCGATCATGATGAAGCAGGATTTCGGGCACATCATCAATATCTCGTCCATCGGTGTGCTCACACAATCGCCGCGCTTCTCGGCCTACGTCGCATCGAAATCCGCACTTGATGCGTTTACGGGTTGCGCAGCTTCCGAGTTCGTCGATAACCACATCAATTTCACCACCATCAACATGCCATTGGTGCGCACGCCAATGATCGCGCCGACCAAGATGTACAACAGCGTGCCGACGCTATCACCTGAGCAGGCGGCCGATCTGGTGGTTGAAGCGATTGTCTACAAGCCGGTGCGCATCGCGACACGACTCGGCATTGCGGGTGCGGTGTTGCATGCCGTGTCACCGAAGCTCACCAAGATTATTTTGAATGCGGCGTTCCGTATGTTCCCGGATTCCACCGCATCACAGGGCAAGAAAGGTGAAGTCGCGAAGGACGTCGAGATGACGCCGGAAGCGATGGCGTTTGCGCAGATTACGCAGGGCGTGCATTGGTAGTCACAAGATGTACACCCTTGAAGAGATCATTGAAGCCTTAAACCGGCATCACCAACGCGCGACATATGAGGCTGTAGCCGCACTTATAGGAGGAATGCCTGCGCTATCTGTCATGTATGGTGAGATCAAGCGGCAAAAAAACTCCTGGGTAGTATCCAAGAGAACTGGACTACCAACAGGCTATAAGCCACCAGAAATACCCCCGCACTAAAGGAGCGCAACGAGATACTGGAAACAAGGGCGGCGCTGGCAGATTGGCTGCGAAATCAGGAAAAGTCACCATGCCTAAACTAAAACCAGGCGACCCCGCCCCCAACTTCTCCGGCACTCTCACCGACGGCACCACCGTTAGTCTCAAGGACTATCACGGCAAAAAACTCGTCATGTATTTCTACCCGATGGACGACACGCCCGGCTGCACTGCGCAGGCGTGTTCGCTTCGCGATGCCAATGCCGACATCAAGGCAAAGGGCGCGGCAATTCTGGGTATCTCTACGCAGGATGAATCCTCGCATCAAAAATTTAGCGCCAAATACAAACTCAATTTTCCGCTGCTTGCAGATACCGACCGGTCCGTTGGCAAGGCCTACGGCACGATCGGCGGCGGCGGGCTTTTGTCTGCGGCAAAAGCGCTTGTCGGCATGGCTGACCGCGTGACTTTTATCATCGATGAAAAGGGAGTGATTACGCACGTCATCGATTCGGTGGATACGAAAAATCACGCGGAAGAAGTGCTCGCGTTGCTCTGAAAATAGCAGCGACAAAAAACGGCAC
>JANMPY010000237.1:0-1974 GCA_031370095.1 Betaproteobacteria bacterium | reverse complement strand
AGGCGGCGCCGAGCAAAACACGTGCGTGGTAAAACTTCACCGTCTCGTCGTCGCTCTTCACCACCAGCGGCAGGAGGAAGTAAGCAAGGGCTGGCTGAATCACCTTGCTTGCTTCCTCGAATTTGCCCTGACGAGCCAGCGCTATAGCAAGCAATGCGCGCGCGTCATGGACACCGACCTGATCACCCAGTGAAGGCGTTTCGTTGAACTGATAAAAGACCAGTGCTTTACGCAGGTTGGATTCCGCGGGGGCGTATTCGCCGAGCGCCATGGAAAGCTCGGCCACGTTGGCGTGCTGGACGGCGAACAGGCCTGCCGCAAGCACGTTTGGTTTATCTCCAAAAAGCACGGTACGCGCGGCAATGGAACGCTCAACTTCGGTACGCGCACCGGCAATATCACCGCGCGTCATCAGCGCAATTTCGCCGCGTGTGACAGCGATCCGGCCACTGCCATTGGCGCGCCCACGCTCGGATGCACCGGTCACTTTAAGCACCACGAAGTAGCGTTCGGCCGCAGCGATATCGAGCTTGGCACGATTCATGTCACCCTTGCTGGCGGCAGTAGAGGCCGCCTCAGCATGCCAGAACAACAAATTCTGCGCACTGAATCCGCTGACGCGCTCGTCCTTGCCGATGGTGATTGCCAGCAAAGTCTGTTGCCATGCTTCATCAACGCGACCCAGCGAAAACAGGCCGGCTGCCAGCTGGAAATAACCGACGCGCAAATTGTTTTGTGAACCGCTACTGCCGGGGTCGAGCGCGGTGACTTCCAGTTGCACGCGCTGTGACTCGCGCAAGGAACGCATTGCAGCGGCGACCTGCAACCGATTGCCATCAATTGTGGCGAGTTGCGAGAACGCGGTCGCTTTTGCGCCCAGCGCGCGGCGGTGACCAGGCCGTACGGCGATGAGTTTGTCGGCGAGCGCAATGGTTTCATCCAGCACCACCTTGGCCTCGTCGTTTTTGCCGAGCGCGCCCAGTGCCTTGCCCATCTGCCAGCCTGTGACCACATAGCCAGAGGTCGCGGGGAGATACGTCAACTCCAGTGCGCCAAACTCCTTGGCGATGGCACGGCTGCGCTGATAGGCCTTGATAGCTTCTTGAGGCTGACCAGAACGCAGGTACGAAAAACCTGCATAGGCGTTCAGCTCTGCCTCAACCCAGCGCGCCGTCTTTGGCGGGTTGGCTTTGGCTAAAACGGGTCTTAGTTTTTCCAGCGCATCGGTGGTGACTTTGATCGCGCTTAACTGATCGTTGCGATCGGAGAAGTTATTCGCGACTACGGCATTGACCCGAGCTTCTGCGATCAGCGTGCTGTCGGATGTGTCGCCGCCATCCCGCAGCAATTTTACGGTCGCACCGCCTTCATCGGTAAGCGTTTTGGCCTCATCCGACTTCCCCTGGCTGGTCAGCACGGACGCGTAACGCGACTGCGCCAGGGCGCTGTTGCGCTGGGTCTCCGGCGTACGCGCCTCGGACGGCAGTTGTTTGTAGTACTCGACTGCTTTTTTGGCTAATCCACCAACCACATCGAGGCGGCCGATGGGAGACATCTCCTCATAAAAATCATCGAGGATGAATACCACCAGTTTTTCGGCCTCACTGCGCGAAGTTTCAGAAACGGCACGGGTTTTAATGGCTTCCGCCTCGGCCACATGCGCGCGCTGCGTGCTGAAATAGCCAAAGATGGCGCTGCCAATGGCGACGACTGATAGTGCCGCGCAACCAATCGCGATCTGCCGCGCGCGGATCAATGCTCTTTTTGTTGCACGGGCACGTTCCTTTTGTGCCGCCAGATTTTTTTCCGCTGCCTCCTTGGCTTCGCGTTCCAGACGCTGCTCGCGGCTCGCCTTGACGACACCGCACAACACATCGTGCGTGAGTTCCACGCGTCGCACATCGAGGCGTTCTTCAATCCGCAACAGGCGGCGATTCACCAGCGTGGCGAGCGTGGTCGCCGCGTCAGGCTTGG
>JANMPY010000235.1:0-4820 GCA_031370095.1 Betaproteobacteria bacterium | reverse complement strand
ATCGTCGTCGATGGAGGCGAAGGCGGCACCGGTGCGGCACCGCTGGAATTCACCGATCACGTCGGCGCGCCGCTGCGCGAGGCGCTGATGCTGATACATAACACGCTGGTCGGCGTGAATTTGCGGGACCGCATCCGCATCGGCGCATCGGGCAAAATCGTCACCGCGTTCGATGTCGCGCGCACGATTGCGATGGGTGCGGATTGGTGCAATTCGGCGCGCGGCTTCATGTTTGCACTGGGCTGTCTGCAAGCGCAGACCTGCCACACCGGGCATTGCCCGACGGGCGTGACGACACAGGACCCGAAACGCATGCGGGCGCTGGTCGTGCCTGAAAAATCCGAACGCGTTTTCCAGTTTCATCAAAATACCCTGAAGGCGTTGAAAGAATTGCTCGCTGCGGCCGGTCTCTCGCACCCGAGCGACTTGGGTCCCGAGCATGTGATTCGCCGAGTATCCTCCACCGAGGTGCGCTCGCTGGCCGCGCTGCACACGTGGGCGACACCGGGGGAATTACTCGCCGCGATTCCGGAACATCCGGTGTTCAAGGTTTTCTGGGCGGTGTCGCGCGCCGATTCGTTCGACGCGCCGCCAAGCGTGTTGTCGATGCGCGGCGTGAAAACGCAATGACAAATCTGCATCGACAAGAGAAGGATACTTTTGGCGTCATCGAAGTCGCCAACGAGCACTTATGGGGCGCGCAAACACAACGCTCGCTTCACCATTTCCACATTTCCACCGAACGCATGCCGAGCGAATTGATCCTGGCGCTGGCGATGGTCAAGCGTGCGGCAGCGGCGGTGAATCGAGATCTGCAATTGCTGTCGTTTGCAAAAGCGAATGCCATTGTCGCTGCGGCAGATGAAGTGCTCGACGGAAAGCATCCCGACGAATTTCCACTGTCAATTTGGCAGACCGGTTCCGGCACGCAGACCAATATGAACATGAACGAGGTGCTCGCCAATCGCGCTTCGGAATTGCTGGGCGGCGAGCGCGGCATGCAGCGCCTCGTTCATCCAAACGACGACGTCAATCTCGGTCAATCGTCGAACGATATTTTTCCCACCGCGATGCATGTGGCGGCGGTGATCGGCATCAATCATCGGTTGCTGCACGCGTTGCGCATACTTAAACTTAGACTTGCGCAAAAATCAAAATCATTTGACGGCGTTATCAAGATCGGTCGCACCCATTTGCAGGACGCAACGCCGCTGACGCTGGGCCAGGAAATGTCCGGCTATGTGGCACAACTGGAATTTGCCGAGACGATCATCAACGCGACGCGACCGTGGCTTTGTAAATTAGCCGCCGGCGGAACTGCCGTCGGCACGGGGCTCAATACGCATCCCGAATTCGGCGCACGCATCGCCGCAGAACTCGCGCGCCACACCGGCTTGCCGTTTGAAACCGCGCCCAATAAATTCGCCGCGCTCGCCGCACATGATGAGCTCGTTGCCGCACATGGCGCATTGAAAACATTGGCTGCCGCGTTGATGAAAATCGCCAACGATATTCGCTGGCTGGCCTCGGGCCCGCGCGCGGGACTTGGTGAAATTTCCATCCCTGAAAACGAACCAGGCAGCTCGATCATGCCCGGCAAAGTGAATCCGACGCAGTGCGAAGCGCTCACGATGTTGTGCGCGCAAGTCTTCGGCAATGATGTTGCGATCAATTTCGGCGGCGCGTCGGGCAATTTTGAATTGAATGTTTTCAAGCCGCTGATCGCGCATAATTTTTTGCAAAGCGTGCGACTGCTTAGCGACGGCATGACGAGTTTTGAAGAACACTGCGTGCGTGGCATCGACGTGAATCACGCCCGCATCACCGAGCTGATGGAACGCTCACTGATGCTGGTGACGGCGCTCGCACCGCATATCGGCTACGAGCGCGCGGCGGAAATTGCCAAACTTGCCCACAAAGATGGCAGTACGCTCAAGGCCGCCGCGTTGAATCTGGGATATGTGACGGCTGAAGAATTTGACTTGTGGGTCAAGCCTGCGCGGATGATTGGGAGCGACAAGGGTTAGCAGGGGCTGAGATGATTGCGCAACAGGCGGCGCAAAGCTGGCGGGAGCTGGCGGTCATTTCACCGCCCCTTCCCCTGCGCAATGTCGACAATCAATCGCGTGGCCAGATAAAGACGCGGCTCAATCGAATCGATCACCACGTATTCGGCATCGTTGGAATGCGCACCAAAGCCTTGCAGGCCGAAGCGCTCGACCACCGGTGCTGCCGTTTTGAGCGACGCAAATGCGGCATCGGTGCCGCCGCCTTCGGCGATTTCCGCGACGCGCAAGGTCTTGCCGATCTCGGCGTAAATCGTTTGCGCATGTTTGGCCAGCGCGCGTGATGCGACGGTCGCTTCGAGCGGCGGACGACGGCGCTCAAAAATAATTTCCACGGTCGTCTCGTCGACGAGTTTATTCTTGATCCGTTCGCGGATTTTGGATTCGATACCGTCGTAGTCACTCACGCGCAGTACGCGTACGTCGGCCATCGCGTCGGCGTCAGCCGGAATGACGTTGCGATTGTTGCCCGCGTGTGCGACGGTCCAATTCATCTTCACGCCGATTGCAGGGTCGGACAAATCTTTGGTCTGCAACAACTGGTGCGCCATTTCATATAGCGCATTGCGACCGCGTTCGGGTGATGAGCCCGCGTGCGAAGACTTGCCTTTCACTTTCATCGAAACGCCCGCGATGCCGGCGGTGGCGAGTGACAGCTGGTCGTTGGTGAGTCCGGTGCCTTCAAACGACATCACCGCATCGTGTTCACCGCCCAGCCGGGTGAGCATCGTACGCGAGCCGGGCGAGCTGATTTCTTCGTCGCCATTGATCAACACCGTCACGAGCCCATAGTCCTTAAAGTTCATTGCCTTCAACATCGCGAGCGTGTGCAGAATGACCGCAACGCCGCCCTTGTCATCAGAGATGCCGAGCCCATATGCGCGATTGCCGTCGATGCGAAACGGCTGCGCGGCACCCATACCGCGCAAATACACGGTGTCCATGTGCGCGATCAACAAAATCTTCCGGGTGCCGGTGCCCTCAAAACGCGCCATCACCATGCGTCCGATATTTTTCGGCGTGTCCTGCATGCGGTAAGCATCCGCACCCGACTCGATGAATTCCACCTTGCCGCCCAGCGCAGCGAGGCGCTCGTGAATCAACGCGGAAATTTTGTCGAGGCCTTCGCGGTCGCTGCTGCCGGATTCAATCGCGACCAGATCTTTCAAGGTCGCGAGCAGCGGCTCCTTGTGTTCGCGCGCCAGCGCCTGCACGCGCGCGTCGGCCGCGGCGCACGTGAGCGGCGCACAGAAAATCAACAGCATCGCCAAAACGGGCGGCAACGCAATCCTTAAGCGTGAGCCAGTGAAACACGAGGGCATCGACAAACAAATCATGGCTTTCTCCGGGTAACTTAAAAAATGATACAAGCGATTTGATCGCGCTCGCATGGTCGGATAATATAACGCATGAACATGTCGGCGCATCGGTCTGTGCGACGCCAACAAACTGTGCTCTCAATCGCACGCAACTTTTTAAATTCAACGCACACTGGGATCAAATCATGCATCGTTCCGCACTCACCGTGTCCTCGATCATGGCCTGCCTGCTCATTGCGCTCGCTGCTGCAACCTCCAATGCGGCAACGCCTGCGGTCAATGCGGCTGACACCAAAACCGGCATTGCCCAAGCGGCGGCAGACGCCAGACAAAAAAAGTAAGCACGTGATTTTTCAAGCTGAGATGCAGCGCGCAGCATATTTCAGCGTAGAACGCCATTTTACCGGCATCGCAGGGCATAAATGCTTCAAACGCCTCGCCAGTTCTAGTGTTTATGAGTTCATCATCAGTACAAAGTCGGTTTAATGGGCATTCCATGCGAAAACGTACGTGCATATTTTTTTCATGTGTCATCCTGATTGACGCGACAAGTTCCAATTCAGCGATGGCAGCGACAGGCGAAATCGCCGTCGCGCCGCTGGCCCGCGTGGTCGCGTCTGCGGGGCAATCCGGTTTTTCCGGCGTGGTCATGTTGGGCAGCCGCACGCATGTGCTGTTTGAAAAATCTGTCGGTCTTGCCGACCGCGAAAAGCGCATTCCGCATGCCAGCACCATGCCATGGCGTTGGGCTTCGGTCAGCAAACAGGTGACGGCGGTGATCGCGGCGCAATTGGTCGACGAAGGCAAACTTTCACTTGACCGTACCGTCGCCGACTATCTCGCCGCCGCGCAGTTTCCGTCGCCAAACGCCGCAACGATCACCATACGTCAGCTGCTGCAACACACCAGTGGCTTGCCCAATCCCAGCGACGCGGCGACACAGGCCGATCCGGTGCCCGCTTTCTATCGCGCCAATGTGGCAGCAGACGAGGTACACCGCACACCAACCCGTACTGCCTGCGCACAAACGCCGAAGCGCGCCGCGGGCGAACAGTTTGAGTACAACAATTGTGACTATCTGGTGCTGGGTGCGGTGATTGAGCAGGTGACCGGTCAACGCTTTGCCGACGTGCTTGCCGCACGAATTGCCCGACCACTCAGGCTCAAATCGGTTTTTCTTAGCGGCGCGGGCAAGTCTGAAATGCCGCCGCAATTAAAAGGCTATGAAGACGCGACGCGTCCCGAGCTCCCGATGAATCTCGCCACCTACGGCGCGGCAGGCGCCACCGCCGGCTCACCGCGCGACCTGTTGAAACTCGATCAGGCGTTGATGGGTAGCGCCCTGCTCAGCACGCAGATGAAGCAGCAGTTTTGGGTCGGCGAGCCGAAGTTGGGGTACGCCGCGTTGGGCGTGTGGTCTTTTCCAGCCACGCTT
>JANMPY010000169.1:0-8710 GCA_031370095.1 Betaproteobacteria bacterium | reverse complement strand
AAAGAAAAAAAGAAGAGCAAAGAAATAAAGGTCGAACAAATACGCAACATCGCCGATTTCATGACGCTCTCCACGCATCGTGATGGCTTTCGCATACTGCTGATTCATCCGGCTGAAACGCTGAACGCGAACGCCGCCAATTCGCTGCTGAAAACGCTGGAAGAGCCACCACCACGGACGGTGATTTTGCTCGTGACTGATCAGATTGGCCGCTTGCTCGCCACGATCAAGAGTCGCTGCCAGCGGGTGATGGTGCCAGCACCAGATGAGGCCACAGCACTCGCATGGCTCAAAGCCCAGGGCATTACTGACACCCAGGTCGCATTGGGCCAGGCCGGTGGCGCGCCGCTCGACGCACTCGCTTTTGCTGACGGCGATTATCAGTCGCAGCGAAAGGCATTCCTTCAGGTGCTCACCGCAGCCGACGCCGACCATCTGGCTGCTGCGCAGACGTTCGAAAAAAGTGATTTGGTCAATATTGTGACGTGGCTGCAAACATGGGTCAGCGACGTGGCGCTTTCGCGTTTGACAGGTGAGGTGCGCCATCACCGCGATCAGCAGACCGCGATCACCCGCATCGCAACTCGTGTGCATTTGCCCGCGCTGTTCCGCTACGAATCCCAACTCCGTCAGGCGCGTCGCAGCATCCATCACCCGCTGAATGCGAGACTTTTGCTCGAACAATTGCTAATATCCTATTCAAACGCAATCACGCCGATCTAGAAAATGGTAGAAACCAATTTAGCGCCGATCAAACGACCAGACGTCATCTCCCTTAACCTGAAGGGCAAGAGCGCCTTGTATGCTGCTTGGATGCCGTTGTTGAAGGGTGGTGGGCTGTTCATGCAGTCGAGCAAAGACCACAAACTCGGCGATGAAATTTTGTTGGTGCTGACTTTTCTCGATGAAGCAACCAAGATTCCGCTGTCGGGAACGGTCGCCTGGATCAACCCGGCGCATGCGCAGGGCAATCGTCCGCAAGGTGTCGGCATTCGCCTGCCAGACAACGAAACTGGCAAAGAATTGAAAAAGAAAATCGAAGGCATTCTGGCGCCAGTCGCCAAGTCTGATCGGGCGACGCATACGCTTTAGTGTCGCGACATTAGCCTGTGCGCTAGACGATAGTCTCGGTCGCCGCCCGGTCCAGCCATTTTTCGTTGTTCGGTGGCACGAAGCTCTGCATGCGTGCAATCAGCTGCGCCAAATCGGTATCGACAATCAGGCTGTCGCGATGCGCGTCACGCAGCAGACGCTGATCCCGCGCGTGATCAAGAAACTGCACCAGATGGTCGAAAAATCCGGACACATTCAAAATCCCCACCGGCAGCAAGTGATACGCCAGTTGCTGCCAGGTCAGCGCCTCAAACAGCTCATCCAGCGTGCCGTAACCGCCGGGCAGCGCGATGAATGCGTCCGACAATTGAGTCATCAGCGCCTTGCGCTCATGCATGGTGTCGACCACATGCATTTGCGTGAGACCGGCGTGGCCGACTTCTTTTTCCATCAGTTTTTTCGGGATGATGCCGACCACTTCGCCACCCGCTTTCAGACACGCGTCGGCGGCAACACCCATCAGGCCGACATGGCCGCCGCCGTAAATGAGCCGGATGTTATTGTGGGCAAGTATGGTGCCAAGCTGCGCAGCAGCCAGTTTGAAGGCGGGATCAACGCCGGGACTGGAGCCGCAGAACAGGCAAATTGACCGGAGGGTATTGACGGTTGTATTCATTGCTCGATTATACCGAGCGCGATCAAAACCGTTTCCGGCAATGCGATAATTGTTCATGTTCATCGACTCGCACTGCCATCTTGATTTCCCCGAGCTCGCCGCCCACCGCGCCAACGTCCTCGCACTGATGCGCAGCAACGCGGTCACACATGCGCTGACGATTTCAACCACGCTCAATACTTTTCCCGCCGTGCGCGCAGTTGCAGAAGCGAATGAAAATATCTGGTGCTCGGCGGGCGTGCATCCGGATGAACAAGTTGACGATCACGAAGCTTCGCTCGAAGAATTACTCGCAATGGCGGATCATCCAAAGGTCGTTGCGATAGGTGAAACCGGCCTCGATTACTATCGACTCCCCGAACCGCTCGATTGGCAGCGCGAGCGATTTCGCGTTCACATTCGCGCTGCAAAGCGCAGCGGCAAACCGCTGGTCATTCACACCCGTAATTCCCACGCCGATACGCTGCGCCTCATGCAGGAGGAGGGTGCCGCCGAGATTGGCGGCGTGATGCATTGCTTCACCGAGGTGCAGGCGGTTGCGGACGCGGCGATGGCGATGAACTTCTACATTTCATTTTCCGGCATCGTTACGTTCAAGAATGCAAAGGATTTGAAAGAGGTCGCTAAAAATGTACCACTTGAGCGCATGCTGATCGAAACTGATTCGCCATATCTGGCCCCGGTACCGTTTCGCGGCAAAATGAATCAGCCGGGCTACGTGAAGCATGTAGCAGAACATATTGCAGAGTTGCGGGGGATTTCGGTGGAGGAGGTGGCCGCCGCAACGACGGCGAATTTTTTTCGCCTGTTCTCACATGCTAAAGTCCAGAGCGCCTCCGACTAAGTCACTTTCGAAAAGATTGTGTTGGGACTGGGGCATATGCAAGATATGCGACGAAGGTGCGTTGCCCGGGCTACCGCACGAGGAGCACAACGCAAAAGATGCCCAAGTATCGGCGCAATCTTTTCGAAAGTGACTTAATCCGAGGTTCCCTAGCATTGGCGCGGCTCGCAGGGCAATTTTGGCCTGGGTAGTGCGCCAGCGCCAGACTTTTCAGTAGCTGTCGACCACGCGCGAAAAATGCCAACCTTGTGGCTCGCACATGGCGCTAAGCAATTTTCACCAGTTTCATCCGTCCCCATGCGCCACTCTTCACGGCGACCTGCGATTTTTCCATCGACCTGCAGCGATGAAAATCGTCGTCACGACGAGAAAGCTGATGAGTATGCCAATCCCGTTCCTGAAAACGACGCCGTAACCTAGCGCGGCAACATCCAAAAATGGGTACGGATAGACGCCCGAGAAAGCACCGCGAATCAGCGCATAGATAACATAAACAAGCGGATAGAGCGCCCACCACAGCGCGTGGTGCCAGCGCAGCGCGGACTTTGGCACCCAAAGCCACCAGTAGGCGATGACGACAACCGGCATCACCACGTGGAGCAATTCATCCGCGACCTGTGACCAGCCTGCTGGATGCCAAAGCTGCCGCAATATCACGTTGTAGACAAGTCCCACGAGCGCCATGCTGGAGGCGATGGCACCGAAAACAGCGGGTCGTAGAAAAATGCGCAATCCGCCGGTTGGTGCCAGTGCGGCAGCAGCCAGTGCGACGGCAGAAAGCAAATTAGTAAGAATTGTGAAGTAAAGGAGAAATACAAAAATACTATCCAAAAATGATCTGCCTTGTGACAACACCAGCGTGTTCGTCAGGTAAAACTGGAGAGCGAGCGATAGCCAGGCCAGCGTCGCGCCTATCGCTGCAAAGCGAGCGTTGGGTCGGGTTTGCGTCATATGTTGAAATTCCGCTTTGTGTGCTAACTAACGTACTATTGAACCAGCTTTCCGCCAAACGCTTGCCTGCCAGCCGCTGCTGGTGCGTACTGCACATGTACGCGATCTGGCGGACGACCTACGCAAGCGGCGACGACTTTGGTAATGGTATTGACCTCGACCACGCGCTCATCGCCAGCAGGTGGGTGCGACAAGAGGACGGTGACGAAAACCGGGAGGTCAGCTACATCGGTGCCGACAACCGGGACTTGATTTTCGGCATATGCGTCAACGTCCAGAAAGCGCTTGCGCACCCAGGTGCGGCCCGCAACGGTGCCTAGTGCGGTACCGAGCGCGTCGGCAAGCACGCTCGCGGATACCGCGCAAAATTGCGCTTCAGATTGACAGACCAGTTCCACGTCGATGATCGGCATGCGTGACCTCGTTTGTTCAGATTTGTTGCGTGCAGATATTGGCAGGGCCATCAAGCACTAACACCGAACATCGCCCCTACGCCCGCCGTCAACGCCATCGCCAATGCACCCCAAAAAGTCACTCGCGCCGCAGCAACAATCACCGGCGCGCCGCCAGTACGTGCAGCGACCGTACCCAATAGCGCCAAAAATAATAGCGAGCCACTGGCAACCGCCCACATGCGCGCTGACGCCGGCACCAGCAGCACGATCAACAGCGGCAGGATCGCGCCAATGGTAAATGTGCCAGCCGACGCGAGTGCGGCTTGTACCGGTCTTGCAGTCAACATCTCGGAGATGCCCAGCTCTTCACGCGCATGGGTGCCAAGTGCATCGTGGGTCATCAACTGAGCCGCAACCTCGGAGGCCAGCATTGCATCCACGCCACGACCCACGTAGATCGCCGCCATTTCAGCATGCTCGTGCGCAGGGTCAGCCGCTAACTCTTTCCGTTCCCGATCCAGATCGGCGCGCTCGGTATCGGCTTGCGAGCTCACTGAAACATACTCGCCAGCGGCCATCGACATCGCTCCGGCGACAAGACCTGCGACACCTGCGACGAGAATACTTTTTGAATTTGCGCCCGCTGCAGCGACGCCCAGCACCAGACTGGCGGTAGAAACGATACCGTCGTTTGCGCCCAGCACCGCCGCGCGCAGCCAACCGATGCGGTGGGTTCTATGTCTTTCAATATGTCGCATCAGTTTTCTTCTTCTTAAATTTTGCCAGGCTGCATTTATAAACAAGCGTTGCGCAAACATTAGCAAAAAATTAAAGCGTGTTGTTCGCTTTATGTAGTCGCGATGCCGCAGACTGCCTGCCGCCAACGGCTGCATGAATGGTACCGATTCTGCCAAGACCAAACGGCGGCATGTTCACATAAATATTCTCATACGAACCCTGCGACGCTGCATAAGTTTCGTGCCAGATGCCGACTGAGCCATGCGTGCCAACCGACTTGTTGAATGACTGCCACGCGGGCAAATGCGCAGCTTCCTTATTTTTTGCGTAGGCCAGGAGTTGCTCCATGGATCGCCAATACTGCACCAAAATGATGGTGCGCGAAAACCACATTTCAGCATGCAGAAAGCCCAACTCGGGTTGGCGGGAGAGTTCCTTGATCATGCGCGGCATCGCACGCGCAACCGGCAGCCATTTGTGGATTTTAAGCGGCTGGTTGATGCGCATGCCAATCAGAAATACGACGAAATCGCCGTCGAGGCTGGCGGTGATGCGTTCTTTGTGGATCATGGGTGAGAATTCCTTGCCGAACTTAATATATTGCGGGGTGTCGATATTTTGTTGCAAGGCGAGTGCTCAGTGATATACACGAATACTACCTGACCGCAACAGTCGCAAATTTTTAAACCATGTTGAACGTTGACCGTCGCGCCGACAGACGCTTATCATCAAACCATGACAACACTGCATGCATTACAAGAAAGTCTGGGCCAGATGGGTCGCAGTGGCGTTCGCTCGTCAGTCGGCTGGTGGGTAAGCTGGTGGCGGGTGGCGCGGGTGGGCGCGCTGATCATGGTGCTGGCGTTGTCGCCATCGACCTATCAGCGCGCCAATCGCGGCGTAATGGCGCGACATTTGGTGATCGGCACGGTGGCCGTCCTGCCCTGGTTTGCGTTGATGTCGGCCTTGATCAGTGTGGTATTGATCCGCATCGTGATCGTTACCGCGACCAGCTATGGTTTGTCGCACTACGCGTTTGAGATGGTGGTGCGGGTGTTGGTGCTGGAGTTGATCCCGCTTTCTGCGGCGTTGTTTGTCGCGCTGCGCAGCACCGTACCGAGCGGTGCGGAGCTGATTCGCATGCACGCGCGCGGCGAATTCGATGCGCTGGAGCGCGCCGGTATTGATCCGCTGCGCCACGAGCTGCTGCCGCGTGTGATGGCCGGTATTTTTTCTGTGCTGATACTGGCCGCTGTAAGCTGCCTGATCGCGATGGTGCTGGCGTATTTTGCCGTGTACGGATTCACCTTCGGCGGTTTCGGCGGCTTCACGCGCACAATGGGACATGTCTTCAATCCGGCGGTGTCGCTAATTCTCGCGCTGAAAACGCTTTTCTTCAGCGTTGCCGTCGCACTCGTTCCGGTGGCGCTGTTTTTGCGCGGGCGACACGCAGCGGCAGCGCATATCAGCCCGGAGCTCGAAAGTCTGGTGCGTCTGTTCGCGATGCTGCTGCTGATTGAGGTAGTCTCGCTGATGAGTAATTATTATTGATCAGGCCATGAACGAATCTCCACCTCCAACGCCACCACCAGCGCCGCAATCGCCCTCATTGGTGACGCCGCCACCGATGCCGTCTCACCTCGAGCTCAAGGCCTCAATGTTATTGCTCGCGCTGGTGTTATTGGTTGGCGGTGCGGCGCTCTACCTTAGCTATGCGCGCGGTGCGTTCGAAAGCACACAGCAACTGGCGTTGATGGCCGACGACGCCGAGGGCGTGAGCGTCGGCATGAACATGACCTTCGCAGGTTTTCCCATCGGTCGCGTGCGTCGAATTGAGCTGGCACCTGCCGGTAACGCACGCATCGTGGTTGACGTGCCGCTGAAAGACGCGCACTGGCTGCGCACCTCCAGCGTTTTTACGCTGGTACGTGGCGTGGTCGGGAGCACCTACATCCGCGCCTACTCTGGCATTCCGACTGATCCGCCGCTGCCCGACGGGGCGGTACGCAACGTGCTGAGCGGCGACGCCAGCGCCGAGATTCCGCGCTTGATGTCGGAGGCCCGCCAGCTCTTGCAAAATTTGAACGCGATGAGCGCCGAGGGCTCGGCCATCAATGAAAGTCTGGCCAACGTCAAGACTTTCTCGGACAAACTCAACGGCAAGGGGGGTGCAATGAGCGCACTGCTCGGCGGCGACGCGGAAGCGATCAAGCTGCGGACGACGCTTGATCGCACCAACACCTTGCTTGCGCGCCTCGACGGCCTTGCATCGAAGGCCGACACGCAGGTGTTCGGTGCGGACGGCATGATGCGCGACGCGCGCGCCACCGTGCAGCAGCTCAACGCGATGCTCGTTGACGCGCGTGCGAGCCTGAAGCGCGTCGACGCGGTACTCGAAGAAGCGAAAGCGGTCGGCGCAAACGCACGCGTCGCCACCACCGACCTGGGCACGCTACGGGGAGAAGTGGAGGCGAGTCTGCGCAACATTGATTACCTGATCAATGAGGTCAATCGCAAGTGGCCGTTCGCGCGCGATAACGAGCTGAAGCTGCCATGATGATTGCCATGATGCGTAGTGCGATGGGTTTGGCAGCACTGCTACTCGCGGCTTGTGCCAACAATCCGCCGCCACCCGACTGGCAAAAAAACGCGCGGGTCGCCACCGAACGTGCCGTTGCGGCCTATCTGGTGGGCAATGCGCGCGCTGAAGCCACCGAGCTCGCGCGTGCGCGCAACGAGGTCGTCCGCACCGGTCGTGCCGACCTGATGGCGCGCGTCGAGCTTACCCACTGTGCAGCGCAGGTTGCCAGCCTCGTGTTTGGCCCATGCGCGGGCTTCGAGCCGCTGCGCGCCGACGCGCCCGCTGCTGAACGTGCGTATGCCGATTATCTGCTGGCCAGAGCGGCATCGGCAGATATCGCCTTGCTCCCGGTGCCGCACCGCGCCGTGGCTGCGGCCGGAACGAATGACGCTGCAAATGGTGCGGCACTGTCCGCTGTCGCAGATCCACTAACGAGGCTGGTCGCGGCTGGCGTGCTGTTCGAGGCGAGTCGCGCCAATCCGCAAGTCATCGCCATCGCCATCGATACCGCGTCGTCGCAAGGCTGGCGACGTCCGCTGTTGGCGTGGCTGAATGTGCAACTGCAGCGCGCCGAGCAAGCCGGTGCGAGCGATGAGGTGCTGCGGCTGCGGCGGCGTATCGAGTTGGTGCAGGGCGGCGGTTAGCAGAGCCAGCAGGTCGGGGTGCCAGCCTGCAAATGCGCACATGCAAGCTATGGCAACACCAACCCCGAGCGCGCTTTCACGGCGGAAATATCGGACGCGCTGATCGCGCCGGACGCGTTCACGTCAAACCTGAAATTGCTCGCGCTGCTGGTCTGCCCCGAGCGCGCTTTGACCCCGCTGATGTCACTCGCCGTCACTGATCGCGTGTTATTCACATCGCCTACCAGAAAGCCCATCGATACCGGTGGCGGGTTCAGTGTTCCATTGACACCGGTAAGTGTCAGTGAGGCGCGCTTGTTGTCGGCAAACACCGGGATGGTGACAATGACGTCGTTCGTTGAGGCATTCGCCGTTGCGCCGACGGAGACGCTCGCGCCATCGACGATGGCAATGCTGCCCGCATTGCTGATCGCGGTGTTGAAGCGGAAGACGATTGCGTGACCGGTGCCGATGCTGCGTGGCTCGACGGAGACTAATCCGGTGATGGCAGGTGCGGTGTCGACAGGGATGTCAAATGGGCCCAGACCGCCGTGAGATTTGCGCGACACGACGCCGATCAGTACAAGCGTTGGTGCGGTCGATGGCGTGACGGTGGTCGTGGCAGAAGGCGCGCTCGCGCCGACGGCGTTGCGGGCGGTGACGGCACACGTATAGGTAGTGCCGTTGGTGAGCCCGCTCACGGTGACGGGCGAGAATGTCGCCGTACCGGTGACGGTGCCCGGATTGCAGGTCGCGGTGTACGCGGTGATTGGCGAACTGCCTTCCGAGGCAGGTGCTGTGAATCCAATGAACGCACGCGCGTTACCCGGTGTGGCGGTGCCGATGGTG
>JANMPY010000126.1:0-5309 GCA_031370095.1 Betaproteobacteria bacterium | reverse complement strand
CCGACGAAGGCCATGCCGACCGAGGTGTGCAGACTGGAAAACACCCACGAGGTCGCCGACGGCAAATACACGTAGCGCAATAATTGCGCGCGATTGGCACCGAGCATGCGGGCGTTGTTCAGCACCACGGGTGAAACTTCTTTCACGCCCTGATAGACGTTGAAAAAAACGATGAAGAAAACCAGCGTCACACCAAGCGCGACTTTAGACCAGATGCCGAGCCCAAACCAGACCATGAAAATCGGCGCAAGTATTACGCGCGGCATTGCGTTCATCGCCTTCACGTAAGGATCGAGAATGGCCGAGGCGGTTGGCGTCAAGCCGAGCCACAGACCCACCGCCAGCCCGAGCAGCGTGCCGATTGCAAAGGCGAGGATGGTTTCCTGCAAGGTCACCCACAGGTGCGGGTATATTTCACCGCTCGTGAACCAGACCCAAATCACCGAGAAAATTTTCGCGGGCTCACCGAAAAAAAACGCCGCACGATGTTCGTTGTCAAAAAAAATCGGCGGGAGCAGTCCAGGCGCGGTCGCGACATGCCAGACGACGAAGATCGCGATGAGTAAAGCGATTTGCCAGAACCAGATGGGGATCTTTTTCATGCCACCACCTTATTCTTCGTCTGCGCATACCCCTTCAACACTTCCTCTTTCATTGCATGCCAAATCTGCGCATGCAATTCCAAAAATCGCGGCGTCATGCGAATCTCGGCAACATCGCGCGGGCGCGGCAGATCGATCACGAATTCACCTATTGGGTGCGTCGCAGGACCTGCGGCCAATACAATGACGCGATCCGAAAGCGATATCGCTTCTTCCAGATCGTGGGTAATAAAAATGACCGATTTTTTGTCCTGCTCCCACAACTGTAGTAGTTCGTTTTCCATCAACTGACGCGTCTGAATATCGAGCGCCGAGAAGGGCTCATCCATCAACATGATCTTCGGGTCGAGGATCAGCATTTGCGCGAGTGCGCAGCGTTTACGCATGCCGCCGGACATTTCATGCGGATAGCGATTGCCGAAGCCATTGAGCCCGACGCGTTCCAGCCAGTCCTCTCCCTTGGCGCGCGCATTCGCTTGATCCATGCCGCGAAACTGTAAACCGGCCGTCACGTTATCCAGCGCCGAGCGCCATGGCATCAGCGACTCAGATTGAAACATGTAGCCCGCTTTCGCGTTCAAACCGATCAACGGCTCACCAAATATCTTCACTTCACCGCTGGACGCCTTTAATAATCCTGCGCCGATATTGAGCAGCGTGGACTTGCCGCAGCCGGTTGGCCCGACCACCGAGACAAATTCACCGTCGGCGATATTGAGCGTCGTATCTTTTACAGCTGTGTAGCCTGCGCCACCGGCTTTGCCGGTGAAGGTCACGGTGACGTTGGTGAGGGAGAGGGCGGTCGTCATGGCGCTATTTATACTTCGCGCCGGCCTTCACCGCGAAGTGATTGTCAAACGTCGTGGCGAGATTGATCGAATCGCCCGCCGCAATTACCGACGGCTCGAACTGCTTCAGCACTTTATAAACATTTTGCGCGGCCTTCATGCTCATCTGGCCGTCGGTGGAGTAACCGACCATGTTCTTCAGCAACGCCGCCTTGTATAGCCCGCGATTGCCGCCCATGTACGACTCCGGCACCACCGCCATTACCTGCTCCGGCGTGGCCTTGGCGAGCCAGCGCAGTGCGCGCACCATCGCGTTTACCACCGCCTGTGTCGTGTTTGGATTTTTCTTGGTGAATTCCGAATTGACGTAAATGCACGACGCCAGATAATCGCCGCCGTAAATATCTTTCATGCCTTTTTCGGTGCGGCTGTCGGCGACCGCGACAAATTTGCCGCTTGCTTCCAATTGGCTGGTGACCGGATCCAGATTTGACATGCCGTCGAGCTCGCCTTTTTCCATCGCCGCCACCGCACCCGAACCGGCACCGGTGCCGACGATTGCAACATCGGTTGGCTTTAGGCCGTCTTTGGCGAGTAAATTATTGACGAACATATTGGTCGACGAACCGGGTGCGGTGACGCCGATTTTCAAACCCTTCAGGTCCTTGGCTGATTTGTATTTCTCGGCTCTTTCTTTCGACAGCACCAGCACGATCGAGGAATAGCCGGCCTGCAACACGACCGCCGTAATCGGCTGCTTCTTGGCTTGCATGTTGATGGTGTGCTCGAACGCGCCGGAGACCATGTCAGCAGAGCCGCCGACCAATGCCTGCAAGGCTTTAGCGCCTCCCGCGAAATCGGGGATCTCAACCTCAAGGCCTTCATCCTTGAAGTAGCCCTGACGCTCGGCAATCGTGAGCGGCAGGTAGTAAAACAATCCCTTGCCGCCGACGGCGATGGTGATTTTTTTCTTTTCCAGCGTCTGCGCGTTTGCGCTCATCGCGACAACAGCCGCCACCAGCAGTAGTGCTACACCGATTATTTTCTTGAACATTTTTTTCTCCTCGTCACATAAATTATTGTTGGGCGAAACCAGATTCCCTGCGCTGCCGTTTCTGTCTCTACCCGTTCACTGCGTGTAGAGCTTTTCCGGCACCGCGTGCAGGTGCGTGGTTCTACCGGCACGCATCACCTGCCCGGGCACGTCATGCCCGACAATGGCGGGCATTTTTACGGCAACGGCCAGCAGTTTGTCCAGATCGACACCGGTATCGAAGTCCATATCTTCGAGCATATTGACCATGTCCTCGGTGCAGATGTTGCCGGTGGCACCGGGCGCGAATGGGCATCCGCCCAAGCCTGCGAGTGAACCATCGTAATGGACGATGCCTGCGCGAATTCCCGCGAGCACGTTGGCCAGCCCCATGCCGCGGGTATTGTGAAAATGCAGGGTGAATTCAATATCGGCAAATTGTTTCACGGCCGCGGCCGAGAGCCGCTCGACCTGCGCCGGATTGGCCATGCCGGTGGTGTCGGCGAGACTGACGCCATCAAATCCAAGGTCCACAAACCGTTTCGCGAAACCAAGCACACGCTCTTCGGGCACGTGCCCCTCAAACGGGCAACCGAACGACGTCGACAGTGAACCGTTGATGCGAATACCGGCATCTTTTGCCATCTTCACCATGATCGCAAAATCGGCGAATGATTCATCGCAGGTGCGATTCACGTTGGCGCGATTGTGCGTTTCCGACACCGACACGACCACATTGATTTCATCGATCTGGCCGTGCGACTGGTGGGTTGTGATGGCGCGCTCCATGCCTTTGAGATTCGGCACCAGCACGCTATACATCACGCCAGCGACGCGCTTGATGTTGGCCAACACCTCGACCGCATCGGCCATATTCGGCACCAGCTTCGGGTGCACGAACGACGTTGTTTCGATTTTGGCGATTCCGGTGTCCGAGAGTGCGTCGATCAGCGCGATTTTGGTTTCGGTCGAGATGATGTTCTTCTCGATCTGGAAACCATCGCGCACGGCGACATCGTTGATATAGATGCGTTGCTTCACTAGATTATTCCCCGCTTCTTCAAATCAGCCTGCGCACTCAAGTCATAACCAATCCCGCTCAACACCTCAGCCGTATACGCACCCAGCTTCGGCCCGATCCATTTCGTCCCACCCGGTGTCGCCGATAATTTCGGCACGATCCCTGGCAGTAACACCTCTTTATTATCGCCGAGTTTATGTTTCTCGATCATGCCGCGTGCCTGATACTGCATGTCGGCGACGATGTCTGCGATCGAGTAAATACGCCCCGACGGTACGTCTGCTTTGCCCAGCACGTCCAGCACTTCGGTCAAGGTGTTCGCACCGGTCCACGCACCGATGGCGCTATCGAGCTCTTCGGTGCGCGCCGTCCGTCCGGCGTTGTCGGCAACTCCTGCGTCGTTGGCCAGATCGTCACGGCCAATGGCCAGCATCATGCGTTTGAAAATCGAATCGCCGTTCGCACCAATCACCACGTACTGGCCATCACCGCATAAATAAGTATTCGAAGGCACGATGCCGGGGAGTGAGGAGCCGGTGCGCTCGCGCACGAATCCGCCCATGCCGAATTCAGGCAGCATCGATTCCATCAGCGAAAATACCGCCTCGTACAAAGCCACATCGACCATCTGGCCTTTGCCGGTTTTGTGGCGATGATGCAGCGCCATCAAGGCACCCATCGCGCCGTACATTGCCGCCAGCGAATCGCCGAGCGAAATGCCGACGCGCACCGGCGCGCGATCAGGATAGCCGGTGAGATAACGGATGCCGCCCATCGATTCGCCAATCGCGCCGAAGCCGACGCGATCCTTGTACGGCCCCGTCTGGCCAAAGCCGGACAGCCGCACCATGATGAGTTTGGGATTGTCTTTACTCAGTGTGTCGAAATCGAGATGCCATTTCTCGAGCGTGCCCGGACGAAAATTTTCAACGATGATGTCGGCATCGAGCGCAAGTTTCCTGACAATTTCCTGGCCCTCTTTTTCGCGCAGATTCACCGTCACCGATTTTTTGTTGCGCGCCTGCGCGTACCACCAGAGGCTGGTGTCGGCGAGCAGCTTTCGCCATTTGCGCAGGGGGTCACCCTCGCCCGGTGTTTCGATCTTGATGACATCAGCGCCGAATTCGGCGAGCAGCCGCCCGCAAAACGGGCCCGCGATCAGCGTGCCCATTTCCAGTACCTTGAGGCCATCAAGCGGCATCGATTTTTTTTCGTTGTTCATCGCCTTACCCATAAATGTTGCGCAAGAATCCTACATCAATGCAAACATCGCCGCCACCGCAGCGGCCATCACCAACGTCGCCAGCCAGCCAAGCACTTTCAATTTGCGTCGCACCACAAATTCGCCCATCACGGCGGGCTTGGCGGCCAGCAACATCATCACCACCATGATCGGTACCGAAATCACGCCGTTCACAATCGCAGCCCAAAGCAGCGTCTTGATCGGATCCAGTCCCGAAAAAACGATACCGACACCAAGCAGTGTGGCAATACTTAGAATCGCATAAAACCCGCGCGCCTCCGCCAAAGGTAGTCCCAAGCCAATCGGCCAGCGAAAACTTTCCGCCACCGCATACGCCGCAGAGCCCGCCAGTACCGGAATCGCCAGCAATCCCGTGCCGATGATGCCCATCGCAAACAACAGGAACGCAAAGTCGCCCGCCAACGGTCTTAACGCCTCGGCCGCCTGTGACGAGGATTGAATATCGGTAATCCCGGCGGCATGCAAGGTGACGGCAGTCGTCAACATGATGCAGAACGCAATCAGGTTGGAAAACGTCATGCCGATAAAGGTATCGAATTTGATGCGCCTGAAATTAGCGCGCGCCTGATGCGGTGCCGTGATCAAGGGCTCGTCACCCGGC
>JANMPY010000118.1:0-11800 GCA_031370095.1 Betaproteobacteria bacterium | reverse complement strand
ACGAACGCACCCTTCCAATCATCAGGCAGGTACTTCGGCAAGATCACCGGCACATGGCTTTTCTCGAAATGCCGCGAGAGCAACGCGAAACCCATCAGCAGGCACAGCAGATTGGTGAGAATTACCCACTCATGCCCCATGTGCGATGCCCAGCCAGACACGCCAGGGCCGAACTTGAACCCGGTGAAGGCAATCTTGTAGAGCGAGATGATGATTGCTCCAGCCAACGCGACGCGCAGGGTGTGGGCGTGAAACAGCGCGACGCCGAGCAGCGTCAGTGCAAACAAGATGAAATCGATTGGGATGCCGAACACGCGGTATAGATCCGGCGTGTAGGTGGCAGGTGCTGCGCCTTGAGCGAAGGCCAGCATTGGTACATGCAACATTGCAATGAGGAAGCAGCTTCGAGCTAGAGATGCTGGGCGACGCATGAAAGCTCCGAATCAGGGGGTCAAAATGACATGCACACGGTAAGGGCCGTGGGCACCAATGACGATCGTCTGTTCAATATCCGCTGTCCTCGAGGGCCCAGACACAAAGAATGTCGCGCGAGGCGGCTCGCCAAGTTCGCTGCGCATCAATTGAAACGCATCTTCCATGGTCGGCACCATGCGGCTTTTTTTGACGACGCAAATATGCGTTTCCGGCAGTAGCGCGGTCGATTTCGGCGTGTCGGGCGCACCGAGTAACAGCAGTGTTCCGGTCTCTCCAATCGCGCAAAAGCAACTGGTGATGCCGATCAGGTCATCGCCATTCGCGGGGCGGTTGTCGTACTGAATGCCAGCGGCCTGCCAATCGAGCGTCGCGAATTCAGACCAGCCGGTGCAGCGCGGTTGCAGGGATGCGCTGGCAATATAGCGGGCCACTTCACGCGGTACGTCGGCCAGACCGGCAACTTCAGTAATCGTGGTTGTCAGCCGCGCGCATTCCTCGACGAAATGTTGTACCGGGTCATGCATGGCAAAGGTCGGCACGGGTCCGCGTTGATGATTGGAAATATGCGCACGTACTGCCGCGAGTTCGCCTTCGGTTGTCACGCCCGCTTTGCCGCTCTGGCCACGAATTCGCGCGAGGATATTTTCGCGGGCGCTCATGGATTGACTTTCTTCAAAGCCAGTTTCACGGCATAAAGTTCACGAAACGTTTTGCCTTCAGGGGCAGGCATGTCGCGCCCGTCCGTCCAGCCATCAATTCCCGGCAGCGCGTGAATCAATTTCCCTTTGCCGCCCAGCATCGCCGCGAACCTTGCGGCTATGCGCGCAGCAAACGCGTACAAGCCCGGGCGTTGCACAAAGAATCCCCATACCGAGATCGCGAAGCGCTCGCTGAACGGTCGCAGCTTCATGTCGAATTGCCGCTCGCGCCATTTGCGCATCAGGTCCGGCAACGGAATTTTTACCGGGCACACGACTTGGCACTCGCCGCAAAACGTTGCCGCGTTGGGCAGGTCACCTGCGTTTTCAATGCCAACATAAGTTGGCGTCAGTACTGAGCCCATCGGGCCGGGATACACCCAGCCATAGGCGTGCCCACCAACGTTCTGATAAACCGGGCAGTGATTCATGCAGGCACCACAACGGATGCAGCGCAGCATGTCTTTCATATCGCTGCCAACAAGTTTGGTGCGGCCTGCGTCGACGAGCACGATATGCATCTGCTCTGGCCCATCGGATTCGCCGTCGGCTTTCACGCCGGTGGTCAACGTCAAATAATTGGCGATAGATTGGCCGATGGCGGAGCGCGGCAACAGGCGAATCAGCGTCGCGAAGTCTTCCAGCGTCGGGATGACTTTTTCAATGCCGGTGACCACGCAGTGAATGCGTGGCAGCGTCGTGACCAGATCGGCGTTGCCCTCATTGGTGACGGTAAGCGTGGTGCCGGTTTCGGCGATGACAAAATTTGCACCTGAAATGCCCATGTCGGCACCGAGAAAATGGCTGCGCAACTGTTCGCGCGCTTCGCGGGTCATTGCCGGGATTTCAGTCAGGCGCGGCTTGTGATGCGCGTTCATGAACAGTTCCGCGACCTGCTCTTTGGATTTATGCACGGCGGGTGCGACGATGTGCGAAGGCGGTTCATCGGCCAGTTGCAGGATGTATTCGCCCAAGTCTGTTTCCATCACGCGAATACCAGCGCCGAGCAGCGCATCGTTGAGCGCAATTTCCTCAGTAACCATCGATTTGGATTTGGTGATGGTTTTCACGCCATTGCGTTGCGCAATGCCCAGCACAATCGCGTTCGCCTCTTCCGCCGTTTCCGCCCAATACACTTGCGAGCCACGGCGAATGGCATTGCGTTCAAATTCGAGCAGATACGCGTCGAGGTTATCGATGACGCGGTCCCGCATCGCAGCGGCATAGGTACGGATGTCTTCCCAGTTGTCGATCTGCGCCACGCCAAGCGCACGGCCATCGACGAATTTGCCTTTGGATTTCTTCAGCGCGCTTTGCAATACGGCGTCGTTGAGCTTGGTGCTCGCCGTTTGCTTGAAATGCATGCTTCGTACTTGCATGACGCCTCATTGAATAAAAACACGTAGATCGCCATTTGACGGGCTTCATCAGATAAAAATAGCCTGCAAGCCGCACCAGTGCTAGTGTTTACTAATTACTTCGCCATCCCCGCCGCAATTTCCGCGAAATGATACACCTTCGTTTTCATATCGCCATTGCGTCGCAAACGGCCTTCAATATTCAGCAGGCAACCCAAATCGCCGCCTACAACTGCGCTCGCACCAGACACGCCAATATTGACGCATTTGTTCTCCGCCATGCGCGTGGAAATCTCGCCGAGCTTGATTGAAAAAGTACCGCCGAAGCCGCAACATTTTTCAGCGTCCTGCATTTCACTCAGCGAACATCCTGCCTGTGCGAGTAACGAACGCGGCTGCGCCTTGATGCCGAGTTCACGCAGACCGGCGCAACTATCGTGATACGTAATAGACCCATCGAATTTGTCAGCGAGCTTTTCGATTTTCAATACGTTGACCAAAAAATCCGACAACTCAAACCATCTAGCGGCGAGCGCGCGAAAATCGACCTCCTCCGGCTCGCCCTTGAATAAATCTTCAACCACATGCAGCTTCATCTGCCCCGAACACGAACCCGATGGCGCGACCACGTAATCGCAGCCGCTGAATTCAGCAAGCACTTTACGCGCGAGCGTTTTGGCGATTTCGCGTGCGCCGGAATTGTAGCCGGGCTGACCGCAACAGGTTTGGTTCGCGGGCACGATGACCTCACAGCCTGCCTCTTCCAACAGCTTTAGCGTCGCAAAGCCAATATTGGGGCGGACGAGATCAACAAGACAGGTAACGAAGAGGCCGACTTTCATGCCGCTATTTGAGCATGCGCGCAGAGCGAAGGCAAACGGCGCAACGATGATTCGGCCAAGTGAGCCGTCGGGAGATTTACCCTTGCTTCGTGGCGAACCCGGCAATTTTTTGTGTTTCGAGCCACTTCTTGATGCGATTTGCGTCACCGACGCGAGTGAGCTTTCCCCACGAATCGAGCAGCACGATCACGACCGGATTGTTGGCAATGGTCGCGTGCATCACGAGGCACTTGCCGGCCTCGTTGATGAAACCGGTTTTGGACAAGCCGATATTCCAGCCTTCTGAACGCACCAGCGAATTGGTGTTGTTGAAACCCATCGAGCGTCCGCCATTCGGCAGCGTCACGTGCAATTGCTGTGCAGTCGAAAATTCACGGATTTCTGCGAACGTGGAAGCGGCCGAAACCAGCAGCGCCAGATCCTGCGGACTGGCGACGTTGCCCGGTGCGAGGCCGGTGGGGTCGACAAACTTTGCGTTCTGCAACCCGAGCAATTGCGCTTTCGCGTTCATCGCCTCGACGAACGCAACCGTGCCACCAGGGTAGCTGCGCCCCAATGCAGCGGCGGCGCGATTGTCCGACGCCATCAAGGCCAAGCGCATCAGATCTTCGCGCCGAAACGCGGCACCGACGGGAATGCGCGATCGTGAACCTTTGAGCATGTCGATATCGTCTTTGTCGACAATGATCGGTTCGTTCATATTTTGTTTGGCTTCAAGCACCACCATCGCCGTCATCAGCTTGGTGATAGAGGCAATCGGCACTGCCTGATCGGCGTTCCTGGAAAATAACGCGCGACCGGTCGCCGGATTGAACACCATGAATGCGTGCGACTGCAGATTCGGCAGGCCGTCTTTATTGAGATCCGCGATACCGATTACTTTCAGCCGGGGTGGCGCGTGCTTGATGCGAACGGACTTTGATTTCTTGGCTTTTAATGGCGTTGCCGCGCTCGCATTGGACGCGACACAAAACATCAGCGCTGCACAGAGCGTCGCAAAAAAGGTTGCAATAATGGGTGAAAACGAGAGGCGCACTTTGTGTCCGTTTAATGACTTATTGACACCATAACAAAAAAAACATGGTTATGGCAAGATTTCATGTGCAGCGTTAAATTTCAATTGCAAGTTACTGAATATCGATAAAAATGTCAGCGCCCAAATATCCCCGCCTCGAAACCCTCGCCGTCCACGCCGGCCAGTCGCCCGATCCCGCCACGGGTGCCCGCGCGGTGCCGATCTACCAAACCGCGTCTTTCGTGTTTCCCGATACTGAAACCGCCGCATCGCTATTCAATCTGGAGCGTTCGGGCCACGTCTATTCGCGCATTTCCAATCCGACGGTCGCTGTTTTCGAGGAACGCATGGCGGCCCTCGAAGGCGCACCTGCCGCCATTGCCACCGCCAGCGGTCAGGCGGCACTTCATTTAGCAATTGCAACTCTGATGGGCACGGGTGCGCACATCGTTGCATCAAATGCCTTGTACGGCGGCTCGCACAATTTACTCAGCTACACGATGCCGCGCTTCGGCATCGAGACCACGTTCGTCAATGGCCGCGATCTTGATGCATGGAAAAAAGCCATTCGTCCCAACACGCGTCTGCTATTCGGCGAAACAGTGGGTAACCCGGGTCTGGATGTACTCAACATTCCGGCCGTTGCCACAACTGCACATAACGCGGGCTTGCCGCTGATGGTTGACGCCACGCTCACCACGCCTTTCCTCTCGCAGCCGATCACGCAAGGTGCCGACATCGTCATGCATTCAGCGACCAAATTTCTCTCGGGCCACGGCGTCGTGATCGGTGGCGTGCTGATCGATGGCGGCACCTTCGACTGGGGAAAATCCGGTAAATTTCCGACCCTCACCGAGCCCTACGACGGCTTTCACGGTATGGTCATGTCGGAGGAATCCTCAGTCGCCGCATTCGCGTTGCGCGCGCGCCGCGAAGGCCTGCGTGATTTCGGCGCGACGATGGCCGCAATGACGGCGTTCCAGATTTTGCAGGGACTGGAAACGCTGCACGTGCGGATGCCGCGCCATGTGGAAAATACGCGGAAAATCGCGCAATTTTTATCGGCCAACAAAGCGGTGGCGCGGGTGAACTATCCGGAACTGGAATCGCATCCCGACCATGAACTGGCGCGACAACTTTTGCCGAATGGCGCGGGTGCAGTGATCAGCTTTGATTTGAAGGCGGGCAGCGGCGACGCCAAAAACGCCGGCAAAATTTTCATCGAAAAACTTTCCCTGTTTTCGCATCTCGCTAATATCGGCGACGCCAAGTCACTCGTCATTCATCCAGCGTCAACCACGCATTTCCGGATGGATGCCGGCGCGTTGAAAGCGGCCGGGATTTCGGCGGGTACCATCCGACTTTCCATCGGCATTGAGCACGCTGATGACTTGACGGAGGATCTGTCGAAGGCCCTGTACGCGGTCGCAAAAGCAGTCGGCGCATGAGATTTTTGGCGCAACAACAACCCGCCTATGTCTACACCGGTGGCAAGGATTTTGACGCGGCAAAACCAAGCGTGATATTTATCCACGGCACCGCGAATGACCACAGCGTATGGACGATGCAGGCGCGCTACTTTGCGCATCACGGCTGGAATGCATTGGCAGTCGATTTACCGGGACACGGCAAGAGTTTTGGTGACGCGAAAACCTCAATCGCAAGCGCCGCGGATTGGCTCATCAATCTGCTCGACAACGGCAACATTAAAACGGCTGCGCTCATCGGTCACAGCATGGGCTCGCTGATCGCGCTCGATGCGGCGGCGCGCTACCCGTCACGGGTTTCTCAGCTCGCGCTGATCGGCGCATCCGTTCCCATGCCGGTATCGGATGCGCTGATGGAAGCGGCTGCGCATCAGCCGCATGACGCCGTCGACATGCTCAATATCTGGGGTCACGCGCCGCAATTAAAGTGGGGCAAAAATCCGACGCCGGGAACAGCGTCGATGATGGCGGGACGACGGCTGCAGATGCAATGCAATCCGGGCGCGCTACTGAAAGATCTGTCTGCTTGCCACGCTTTTCAGATTGACGACGCCGCACTGGCTGCCATTACCGTGCCGACATTGATCGTTGCAGCAAAGCTTGACATGTTGACGCCTGCAAAAGCTGCCAGTGCACTCGCGACACGGCTCGGCAATGCGACCCTGACGACGCTCGACGGCGTGGGTCACTCGATGATGCAGGAAGCGCCGGGCGCAGTCCTCGATGCGTTGAAGTCTTTTTTGGCATTGTGAAATTCTTTTTCTATCCTTTCGAACCCGGCTGCATCGGGTGCGAAATCTGCTGTTCAGGATGTGAGTAAAAAGCAGGTCTATCGGTTTTCTCGAAATGACAACGCTAAGCCCGCGCCGCTAGGCCGCCCGCCCTTCTTCCTGCTGCTGCAACCGCCACATCTCGGCAAACTTCCCATTCTGCTCAATCAATTCACGGAAATTTCCGCGCTCGACGATACGGTCTAAATCCATCACCAGAATCTGGTCGGCATCGATAATTGTCGAGAGTCGATGCGCGATGACGAGCGTGGTGCGATCTTTGGCAATATCGCGCAGCTCGGTCTGAATCGATTTTTCGGTTGCTGAATCCAGCGCCGATGTCGCTTCATCAAAAATCATGATCGCTGGATTTTTCAGCAGCGTGCGCGCAATCGCCACGCGCTGCTTTTCACCACCAGAAAGTTTCAGGCCGCGCTCGCCAACCATCGCCTGCCATTTATCGGGCAATCGCTCGATGAATCCACTCACGTGCGCGCGGCGTGCCGCATCTTCGATTTCAGCTTCTGTCGCACCGGGCCGACCGTAGCCGATGTTGTAGCGGATCGTATCGTTGAACAGCACGGTATCCTGCGGCACGATGCCGAGACTCGCGCGCACACTGGCTTGTGTGACATCGCGAATATCCTGGCCATCGATGCTGATGCTGCCGCTGTTGATGTCGTAAAACCGGAACAGCAAGCGCGACAGGGTCGATTTGCCCGCGCCGCTTGCGCCAACCACGGCGACAGTGTGACCGGCGGGCACCTCGAAGCTCACGTCAAATAAAATTTGCCGCTTGGTGTCATAGCCGAAATTGACATGGTCAAATTTGATGTTCGCGCCTTGAACGATGAGCGATTTCGCATCGGGCTTATCAGCGATTTCGCGATTCTCACCGAGCAGGCGAAACATTTTTTCCATGTCAGTCAGCGCTTGCTTGATCTCACGATACATGGTGCCGAGAAAATTGAGCGGAATGTAGAGCTGAATCAGCAACGCATTCACCATCACCAAATCACCCAGCGTGAGCTCGCCCTTGACGACGCCATCGGATGCACGCCACATCAGTAACGTCACAGCGGTGGCAATGACACAGCTTTGCGCGACGTTTAACAGCCCCAGTGAAATTTCGCTCTTGGTGGCTGCGGCCTCGTAGCTTTGCAGGTTTTTGTCATAGCGCCCTGCCTCGTATTCTTCGTTGCCGAAATATTTGACGGTCTCGTAATTAAGTAGTGAATCGATGGCTTTGGTGTTGGCTTTCGAATCCATCTCGTTCATCTGCCGGCGATGCACGGTACGCCACTCGGTGATGCTGATGGTCGCGACGATGTAAAGCAGAATTGCGGAGAGCGTGATAATGACAAACCAGATGTCGAATTTGCGCGCCAGCAAAATCGTCACCAGCGTGATTTCCAGAATGATCGGGATCACCGAAAAAAGCATGAACGACATCAACGTGGAGATGCCCCGCGAGCCGCGTTCGATATCGCGCGTCACGCCTCCCGTGTGCCGATCCAGGTGAAAGCGCAGCGACAACGCGTGCAAATGGCGGAACACCGACAGCGCCACCCGGCGCACGGCGCGTTGGGTCACTTTGACGAACACGATGTCACGCAATTCAGCGAATAGCGTCGACGACAATCGCAGCAGCCCGTAAGCGGCCAACAGCGCAAACGGCACCACCAGAATCGCTTTCGACTTATCGAGCGTATCGACCAGCTCTTTTAACAGCAGCGGTACGCCGATGTTGGCGACCTTGGCGGTGATGAGGAACGTGAGCGCGAGGGCTACGCGCCAGCGAAAATCCCACAGGTAGGGCAGCAACGAGCGGATGACGCGCCAATCGCTTTTGACTGGGGCTGGTGCGGCGGCAACGGTGGTATCTACGGCGAGAGGCGTGGTGGTGGCGTGGTGAGGAGACATGCGATCCGTAAGGAAAGACGGGTGAACCGACAGAGCATAGATTTTACGCCGCCATGCGCACCCTCACCGTTTCGTCGTCCGTCCCGCTCGCGCCAATCACTCTTCGGCTCACCCCAGTGCGGCGCAACTACCCAGAAAAATATTGGTGGCGCGCAGAGCGCTACTGCACGCGTTTCACTCTCGGCGAATAATTGGTGCCTTGAATCTCCAGATAAAACGCGCCAAGCGCGCCGCGGCGAATCCGCACCTTCGGATTGGTGATGTAGTGCGCACGCGCGCTATCGTCACTCACTTGCCAAACCTGCCCGTTGGCAAGTTTGAACGTCGATCTTCCCGTCCAGCCTTCAAATTCGCCGGGGATGGTGCTTTCAATTGCGTCGAGTGCATTTTTATTTGCGGCGCGGTCTTCCAGACCGAATTGCGCCTGTGCGGGTGGCGGCGTGGCTTGTGTCGCCGCTGCTGGCACTAAGGGCTGCGCAGGCGTCGCCGTTTGTGCAGGCACCTTGCCTGCATTCACTGGCAAGCCTGCAGCGTTACCGCCAGTCGCTGTCACCGGCAGCGCATCGTAGCAGCCAAGGCGAGCCGTGGCGTCGGCAATGTTGCGGCAACGTAGCAGCGCGGCGTCATCAGCCAGCGCGGTGCCGGAAACAAACAACAACAGGAGAAAACTTTTCATCGATTTGCTCGCCAACAATTGTGGTTCAAGTCCGATGCAGCATACACAGCATCGGCAACCATCAAATGCTACCGCATTTTGTCGTGGCAATTCTCAATCCGCCGCAGTGCGTCACAACGCGTAAGGCGCAGTGAACGACAACCGATGGCGGAGCCGACGCATTGGCTTCAGGCATATCGCCGTCAGTGATAATCTAGCACTGGCGCGGCTTTCGAGGCTAAATGCCGTGAAGAAGCGCTTCAATTCTGGTGTTTTGTCGTTTTTAGCTGGGATGCGCCCAGCGCGTCAAGTCGCTACTCGGCCGCGTTTTTCTCCGCCTCCACACCGACGGTAAAGGATTGCCCCCCGCCGTAACTCGACAGCGCAGTCACCTGCCCTCCCCGACTAATTTTCACCGCACAGTATTTGACCTCGGCGATTTTGCCAACCGGATCGAGCGCGGGATTGGTCAGCAAATTTGCCGCCGCTTCGTAAAAAGCGAAGGGAATAAATACCGCACCGGTCGGTGTGCCTTCATCAGCGCGCGCTTTCAACGAGATCGCGCCGCGTCGCGATTGCACTGTGATCACGTCACTTGTCAACGCGTCGATCTGCGCGAGATCCAGCGGATGTATCGACACCACTGCCTCGGGTTCAATCGCGTCGAGCACCGACGCACGCCTCGTCATCGAGCCGGTGTGCCAGTGTTCGAGTTGGCGACCGGTGATGAGTACAAACGGATACGCAGCATCGGGCCGCTCGTTGGCCGGAATGATGTCGGCGGGTACAAATTTTGCGCGGCCGCTCTCCGTTGGAAAATCAGTCGTGAATACCACCGGCTGGCCGGGATCGTCGTCGCCATCACAGGGATAGGTGACGGACGATTCGCGTTCCAGTCGCTCCCACGAAATACCGGCCATCGAATTCATCGCGGTGCGCATCTCAAAGTAAACGGCAGCAACACCGCTCTCGGCACCCGCGTAATTCCACTCAACGCCCAAGCGTTTTGCCAGTTGCTGGATGATCCACAAATCCTGCTTCGCGTCACCGGGCGCATCGAGCGCACGACGACCGAGTTGCACCATGCGATCCGTGTTGGTGACGGTGCCCATTTTTTCAGGCCACGACGATGCAGGGAAAATCACGTCGGCCAGATACGCGGTCTCGGTGAGAAAAATATCCTGCACCACCAGCATCTCAAGACGCGCCAATCCGCCACGTGCGTGATTCGCGTCCGGATCCGACATCGCTGGATTCTCACCCATGACGTACATGCCTTTGATTTTTCCATCGTAGGCGGCATCCATGATTTCGACGACGGTTAATCCGGGAATGGGATCGAGTTTGGTGTTCCACAATTTCTCGAATCGCGCAAATGCTTCCGGATTATCGACGCGTTTGTAATCCGGGAACATCATCGGAATGAGACCTGCATCTGACGCGCCCTGTACATTGTTCTGCCCGCGCAGTGGATGCAATCCCGAACCGGGGCGACCGATCTGGCCGGTCATCAACGTCAACGCGATCAGGCAGCGTGCATTGTCGGTGCCGTGTACGTGTTGCGAAATGCCCATGCCCCAGAGGATCATCGAGCCTTTCGAGGTGGCGAATGCGCGCGCGACTTCACGCAACGTTTCTGCCGGGATGCCGCACAAAGGCGCCATTTTTTCCGGGCTGTAATTTTTTGCGTTTTCTTTCAGCGCCTCATAGTTGGCAGTGCGGTCGCGGATGAAATCCTCATTCACCAAACCTTCGTCGATGATGGTGTGAATCATCGCGTTCAGCATCGCCACATCGGTATCGGCCTTGAAGCGCAAATTGCGCCAGGCGTGGCGACCAAGCTCGGTGCCGCGTGGGTCGGCGACGATTAATTTCGCGCCGTTTTTAACCGCGTTTTTTATCCAGGTTGCCGCGACTGGATGATTCGAGGTTGGGTTTGCGCCGATCAAGAAAATGACTTCGGCCTTTGCAACATCCGACACCTGATTGGATACGGCACCTGAGCCCACGCCCTCAAGCAACGCAGCAACCGATGAAGCGTGGCACAAGCGCGTGCAGTGATCGACGTTGTTGGTGCCAAAACCGGTGCGCACCAGCTTCTGAAACAGATACGCTTCCTCATTGCTGCCCTTGGCGCTGCCGAATCCAGCCAAGGCATTTTTGCCGTGCGTGTCGCGAATTTTCGCGAGGGTGTTGCCCGCCAGATCGAGCGCTTCTTCCCACGTCGCTTCGCGAAATACATCGCGCCAATTTTCCGGGTCGAGTTTGAAGTCGGCCGTTTTCGCCACGCCGGGCTTGCGAATCAGCGGCTTGGTTAAACGCTGCCGATGGTGCGCGTAATCAAATCCATAACGGCCTTTGACACAGAGGCGGTTGTGGTTCGACGGGCCATCGCGGCCTTCGACGCGAATGATGGTGTTGTCCTTGACGTGATAGGTAAGCTGGCAACCGACACCGCAATAGGGACAAACGCTGTCGACCGTTTTGTCGGCGACGATTTTGTAGGCTTCCTTCGCTGGCGACAGCGCGCCGGTCGGGCAGGCTTGCACACATTCGCCGCAGGCCACACAGGTGGAGACGCCCATCGGATCATCGAAATCGAAAACGATTTTCGATT
>JANMPY010000078.1:0-8805 GCA_031370095.1 Betaproteobacteria bacterium | reverse complement strand
CTCGCGCGTGGCGGCAAGGTGCTGGTGCCGCCGTTGGCAGACCCCGTGCAGTTCATCGATGCGCGTGACCTTGCCGAATGGACGATTCGCATGGCTGAATCCAGAAGTTTCGGTGACTTCAACGCAAACGGGCCCGAGGTTGAATTGAGCACCGGCGCGATGCTGCAAGATATTCGCGCAGTGACGGGAGACGCGTGCGAATTTGTTGAAGCCACCGCAGAATTTTTGCGGAAACACAACGTCAATGCCTGGAGTGATTTGCCGGTGTGGATTTCAGGTCAGGGCGATACCGCAGGTTTTCATCGCAGGAGCAACGCGCGCGCCATCGCTGCGGGATTAACTTTTCGCCCCGTTGTCACGACTGCGGCAGATACATTGCGCTGGTTTCAGGCACAGTCGGCGACGCGGCAGGCAACATTGCGTGCGGGGCTGGACGCGGCGCGTGAAGCTGAATTAATTCAGCATCTCGCGACGTAGAACGCCATTCCACGGGGCTTTCGGAGGTAAAATGGTTGAAACACCGCGCCAGTGCTTGAGTGTTGAAGTAATTATTCGCGCTGGAAATGCACTGCGCAACGCCGACCCGTCAGCTCAATAATTCATAGGCTCCGCCGCGCTTCAGCGCGCGCTGATAGGCCGGTCGTGCGTGAATGCGTTTCAGAAAATCGGTGAGCTTCGGTTGCGCCGCGTTCAATCCGCCGCGCGAAGCAGCAGCCTCCAGCGGAAAACTCATCTGGATATCGGCGGCGCTGAATTCGCTTCCCGCGAACCAGCCAGTCTTGGCGATCTCGGATTCCATATACGCCAATTGCTCTGCGATCGCAGGCTCGATGTACGAGCCTTTGACTGTTGAGGCGATTTTTTTTGCAATGGGTCGCACGAAAAATGGCATCGGCCCGGTTTCAACGCGGTTGAACACCAGCTTCATCAAAAGCGGCGTCATCGCGGTGCCTTCGGCGAAATGCAGCCAATAGGTGTAGCGCAGCCGCGCTGGTGTGCCTGCGGGCGGGACGAGCCGGCCTTTACCGTAGCGTTCCACCAGATATTCGACAATCGCGCCCGACTCGGCGATGGTCGTGTCGCCGTCAGTGATCACCGGCGACTTGCCCAGCGGATGCACCGCACGCAGTGACGCGGGTGCGCGCATCGTTGCCTTGTCGCGTTCGTAGCGCTTGATTTCGTAGGCAATGTCGAGTTCCTCCAGCAGCCAGAGGATGCGTTGCGAACGGGAATTATTGAGGTGGTGAACGGTGATCATTTAATATTCTTTCCGCGCCGGTGTGGCGACTGGCCATGCCCAAACGACGACCGACCGTCGCCGACAGCCTGACGCTGCCAAATGAAATGCGACGGTCGGGTGAGATGCGCTAAAAATATTGCGCAGCGGCGGCTATTGGCGCTTGCGTTCTTCCTTCTTTACTTTCTTCGCTTCTTTTTTTTCCTTCGGTGTTTTGGCGGGCTCTTTCTTCACAGATTTTTTCGTGTCTTTGCTTTTGCTCATGGTGGCTGCTCCGTGTAGACATAGTTTGGTAACAATGGTGGTGTCTTCAAAACTGCCCGATTACTATAACTCGACACGGCCAAAAGGTGTGGAGCTGCGTGCTACACTCGAATCAATATTTTTCAGTAAACCATCATGTCCGGCAGCACTCTCGGCAAACTATTCACGGTCACTAATTTCGGCGAATCCCACGGCCCGGCGATCGGCTGCGTGATCGATGGCTGCCCGCCGGGCATGGGCCTGTCGGTCGACGATATTCAGCCAGATCTGGATCGCCGGAAGCCCGGTACCTCGCGACATGTGACGCAGCGACGCGAGGAAGATCGCGTGGAAATATTGTCCGGTGTATTCGACGGCAAAACCACCGGCGCGCCGATTGCGCTGCTGATTCGCAACGAGGATCAGCGCAGCAAGGATTACGGCAATATTGCCGAGAGCTTTCGTCCTGGCCACGCCGACTACACCTATTTGCAGAAGTACGGCATTCGCGATCATCGCGGTGGCGGACGCTCATCGGCGCGCCTCACCGCACCGACGGTGGCTGCTGGTGCGGTGGCGAGAAAGTGGCTCAATGAAAAATTCGGCGTGGTGATACGCGGCCATCTTTCGCAGCTCGGCGAAAATAAAATCCCGTTTGAGGCGTGGGACGTCGTTCACCAGAATCCTTTTTTTGCCGCAAACGTCAGCATGATCGATGCGCTTGAGCGCTACATGGATCGCCTGCGCAAATCCGGTGAAAGCTGCGGCGCGCGCATCAACGTGGTGGCGCATGGCGTGCCGGTCGGCTGGGGAGATCCGATTTATGATCGTCTCGATGCCTTGATCGCACACGCGATGATGGGCATCAACGCCGTCAAAGGTGTGGAGATCGGCGCGGGCTTTCATTCGATTGAACAATTGGGCACCGAGCACTCGGACGAAATGTCACCGGATGGATTTCTCTCCAACAACGCCGGTGGCGTACTCGGCGGTATTTCGACCGGGCAGGACGTGACCGTATCGATTGCGATCAAGCCAACCTCTTCAATTCGTCTTGATCGTCAAACCATCGATAAAGCGGGCAACCCGGTCGTCATCAACACCCACGGTCGCCATGACCCCTGTGTGGGCATCCGCGCGACGCCGATTGCGGAAGCGATGCTGGCTCTGGTGTTGATTGATCGGGCGCTGGTGCATCGCGCACAAAATGGCGATGTGATTTGTGCCACGCCGCGTGTTGCCGCGCAGGCGGGCGCTGATGCTAAGCGGGTACAGATTGGCAGGAACGCGGACGACCCGGATCCTGCGGAAGCATGACCGTGCTTGTTCGCTAGGGGCATTTTCCGACCGGGTCGCAGATGATAGACAAATGAGGGGTGGGGATGGGCGCTGCAGACGGGGAGAAAAGCGCAGCTCAATTGCAATTGCAGGCGGTAGTCTCTCCGCTTGCCGCAGGCGCTCGGGTGCCATCTTGGTGGGAGCCGCTATTCCGCTCGAGCCATAACGGGTCAATCTTCTCGTCGACCATCTGGATGCAAACCTGGCTGGATGTGTACGGGGATGAATACGAAGGGCAATGGGTGCATTGGCAACACGATGGGCGCGTCGTTGGTGGATGCCTGCTGGTGACACGCATGACCTGGCCGTGGATGATGCCAATGCGCTCACTGTTTCTTAACGCGACCGGACAGTCTTCGCGTCGCACGCCATTGGCGGAATACAACGACATTCTCCATCTCCCCGGCTTTGATGCGCAGATTGCAACGGATGCGGCTCGGATCGTGCGGGAAATGCGCTGGAGCCGCTTTCACATGCTCGGCTATCAGAACGGTGCACTGGTGTCGCGGCTCATTTCCCAGCTGCCGCTTGCCGCAATAAACGACACCGTCAAAAAAGCTAATTTCGCCGATCTCGCCCTGATAACCGAAGTCAATTACGAATCGACACTATCCGGCAAGGTCGGTAGCCACATTCGCCGCAACCGCCGCCTGTATGAGAAGGAATACGGTGTGTTTGAAGTCGTGCCCGCGCGCGGGCTGGAAGAGGCAATGCACTATTTCGACGAGATGGCTACGTTGCATAACGCCCGCTGGGCATCGAAAGGTGAGGAAGGTTCTTTTTCAAGCGCTGACGTGATGATGTTCCATCGCCAGCTTATCGGCCGACTTTGGGCCGAGCGCAGCGTTGATCTGATTTGTGTGCGCAGTAACGCCAAGATTATTGGCTACCTGTACAACTTCATACTTGAAAAAAAGGTTTATGTTTTCCAGACCGGCTTCGTGTACGAGGAAGGCTCCAAGCTCAGCCCCGGATTGATGACGCACGCGCTGTCGATCGAACACTACCGCCAAAAGGGCTTTGCCGAGTGCGATTTTCTGGCGGGGGAAGCACTCTATAAGCGTTCCCTGGCGCGGCATAACACTCGCTGCATTGGACGGTCGCATATCGCGATACCCGGTGGACGAGGTTTTTGCTGCGAATGCACGCGTTAAGGAACAGGGTACGGGATTTTTTCTCGAAAGAGGGCGATCAGACTTGAATTATTGCTGCGCGAGATGCGACTGGCTTTGCTGATTTCGGCAATGGTTGACGATTCACCTGAAACGCGGCCTATGCGCTAACATTTGAACACTTGCAGCCAACATGAGTACCGTTTACCGCGAAAGCGCGGATCGGCTATGTTCTGCCAGTTCGCTGCTCCCGGTGGCATCTCAAACGCAGCAATAACCCAAGGAGAAAATCATGATTTCAATTCATCCATCCGTCGACAATGGCATAAAGCCCGGCGTGAAAGATTTCGCTGGCGGTACGCTGGTTTGCAAATGTACGGACAAGCCAGTCAAGGTCGCTGTCAAGTCGCAGACGGCCCACAATCACGCTTGCGGATGCACTAAATGCTGGAAGCCGAAGGGCGCACAGTTTTCCGTGGTGGCGGTGGTGGGACGTGATCAGCTCAGCGTAACTGAAAATGCCGACAAGCTTTCCGTCGTCGATGCCAATGCCGCGATCCAGCGCCATGCCTGCAAAGCGTGCGGCGTTCATATGTTTGGTCGCATTGAAAATGCCAGGCATCCTTTTTACGGTCTTGACTTCATTCACACCGAGTTGTCGCGTGAGACCGGCTGGTCGGCACCGACATTCGCAGCCTTTGTGTCATCGATTATCGAAGGCGGCGCAAGCCCGGCCAATCAGGATGCGGTGCGCGCGCGACTGAAAGAGATTGGACTGGAGCCGTACGACTGTTTGAATCCACCGCTCATGGATGCGATCGCCACGCATAACGCGAAAGCGTCGGGTGTTTTGAAGGCCTGAGGTAGAAACCTGCCAGCATCTCGACACGTAGATCGCCATTTGGCGCGGCACTCAGGCATGAAATGCTCTGATAGCCGCGCCAGTGCTAGTGTTTTTGTCATTTGTTACTAAGCGTATACGCACCGTCCCAATCCGCATCCGGCTCTTTAACGGAAAATTCAACGATGTAGCCCAGGTAAATCTCGGCAACTCGTGTGTAACCACTTCGCTGGGATAGCGCGCGAAAAATATCTGCGGCCGCCAGGAATTTGCGCGCGCGGAAAAATGCCAGTGCCCGCTGGTGGCGATCCAGCAAGTCACGTTGCACCGGGTCAAGTTGATTAGTGACTGCCAGCGGCTGGAATATCCGCGCTGCGGTGCTCTTGCCTCTGACGCGCACTTTATCTATTTCAAGATAAGCGAAGTTGCGCGCGGCTATTGCAGTCGCCTCGCCGACGAGGATCGGCACCTCATAGCGCTTGGTGAGATTTTCCAGTCGCGACGCGAGATTCACGCCATCGCCAAGCACCGTGTAATTAAGCCGTGAGGGCGAGCCAATGTTGCCGGCGATAACGCGCGAAGTATTGACGCCGATGCCAACTTCCGGATTGGGCAAGTGCTCGGCCGCCAATTCGCGGGCTAGCTGACGCATTCGCGTATCGATGGCAAGTGCGGCGCGTACCGCGCGCTGCGGATCATCGGGCCTGCTGATCGGCGCGCCGAACAGCGCCATTACGCCGTCACCCGTGTATTTGTCGACCACGCCGCCGTGTTCATCGACAATCGCGTTGATCAGGGTGAGGTAGCGATTCAGCAGGCCAATCGTCAGTGCTGGCTGGTGCCGCTCGCAAAGCGCCGTGAAATCACGAATGTCAGTAAACAACACGGTGACATCGCGTTCTTCCCCGCCCAATTCGATATTGTGATTCAGCAACTGCTCGGCAACTTCGTGCGAGGCGATCTTGCCAAGAATATCCCTGACTTGATCGCGTTCGGTCAGCCCGTTCGACATGTTGTTGAACGCCGTTGCCAATTCCCCGATTTCATCATCCTGCAGCAGCAGGATCGGCTCGCCATAGTTGCCGTCCGCGACCTGTTTCGCCGCATTGGCCAGCCTCCGCACCGGTCGCGTGATGCGACGCGCGATGCGAATGCTGCCGACGAGTGTGATGAGCAAACTCGCGGCGGCCAGAAACAGCAACGCCAGCGTGAGCGTTTCGTACGGCTGTAAACCCTCGCGCATGGAGCGTTGCAACACCGCGAACACGCGGCTGCCGCCGCTCGCCACCTCACGTCGATATTGGTCGATAGTGGTGGCAAGAATTTCATATTCCTCGCCTCCAAGCACCACCGCGTTGCTGGATTCAGCGCGGCCTAAAACGGTGGTGGCCCGGTCTTGCAAGCGCGCGCGGATGCTGGGCGACAGCGTGGTTGCAAATATGGCAGGCGGTTGATCATCGTCTTGACCAACAAACGATACGTCCAGCCCGGTGATGCGCCTCAGCTCGCTGGCAGAGGCATTGTCGACAACAAAGCTGATCACCACCCACGCGATTGGTGCCGGTGCCAGCACCGGCACCACCACCACCTGATAAATGATGCCGTCGACAATGCGTATTGCCGGGATGGCATTCGTTTCTGCGGCGGATTTGATGAGGTCCGGGAAGGCAAACGGCTTACCGACCAACGCGGGTTGCAACGTGTCGGCGGCGACGATATTTTGCATGTCAACGAGTGTGAGCCGGCTCGCCGAAATGCGCGCGCCGTGGTTTCGCAATACGTCGACGATGGTGTCACGGTCACGGGTCGCGACCGCCGCGCGGAAGGCAAAATCGCGGGTCAGCACGTTGGTGGCGGCGACGAGTTGTTGTCCTTGCTGCTGAAGCAGACGTTTGACAACACGTTCCCCAACGCTTAGCTCTTCGCGCAGATTGCGTCGTGCGTTTTGCTCGATCGCATAGCGGATCACCAGAAAACCCGCCAGCTGCACGCCCATCAACAGCACGACAAAAAATAATACGATGCGTTTTTCGAGACGACCGAAACGAAAGAAATTCATTTCCCTTAGTAGGAAGCCGGCGAAGTCGAGGGCGCAGGCGCGACGGGTGGTTTGATAAGGGATGTGAACACGAGTTTCGCCGTCTCGCCCGTCGAAAGCTTCACTTTTTGCGCTGCGACCGCCGATGCCGCCGTAGTGCCCGGCATCCACATGTGAACTTCATACTCGCCAGCCGACAAGCCATCAAGCAATGCCGCCCCGCGCTTGTCGGTCTTGGCGAAAATCGGCGTATCGACGACCAGCATGTATGCCAGCATGGTGTCGTGGATGTTGCAGCCGAGGACGATTTCGCCGGGCTTGTCAAACAGTATCGGTTTGCCCGGTACGCCGGAGTAAAGCTTGATCTCGAAGGTCTTGGCCAGTGAGAACGAATATACGTGATGACGTACCTTGTCGCGGTTGGGGAAATTCACCATCGTCCCGGTTTGCAGCACGCTGACCAGCGGCACAAATTCTTTATTGACCTGCTCGACCGAAACGTCGCGCCTTGGTCGATTCGGTGCGGTTCCAGAAATGATGTTTGCGTACACGACGGCATCGTTGACGGGCTGGTCGGCGGCGTTTTTTATCTGCACCGATATTTGCGCCGCAAAAGACGGTGCCGCCATAAAAAGCAGCCCAAGAGCAGCGACTGCCATGCCAATACTGCGCACGGTTTGAAAATAAATTTGCGAATTGATATTCATGGATTTGTGTACGTGCGAAGAGTTGTTTCGGATTACTTGGGGATGGGGGGTGCTATCTCGCGCTTCATCGGGGCGAGGATGCGAAGTAGTTCGTTTTTTGCGCCCTCGGATACTTCTGCCCGGTTCAGCGTGCCACGCAAAATTTCGACAAAGCCATAAAATTCGGCCTCCGTGATGTCCATGCCCTGATGGACAAGTTTCATCGAGTCACCGGTGTATTTGCACGGCCCGTTGGTTAGCGCGCAAATTTGTTCGGCAACTTTTTGTTTCAGCTTTTTCAAATCCACTTTATCGAACGTGCGCCTCGTTAATGGATCCGCCGCCGACAGCTCGACCGTCTGATCGGCGAGGTGCGCAACGCCTTTTTCGCCACCCAGCCGCTGGTACAAGGTGTCCGCGATAGCCACCGGGCAAATCAGCGTCGCACAGAGGGCAGCGAAGCCAATTTTTTGTTTGTTTGAAATCATGATATGTGTTTGTGTGCTTGAAGTTTTTGAGATGAGACGCGACCCACAAGAGAAGATGTGCGCGCAGAAAATCCTGTAGCGAAGATTATCACGGTCGCATGATTTTCCGACGACTGTCGGCGTCCATGCCGCAATAACTGTCGTTTGCCATCGGCATGCAGATGGGTTGATATACTTTGCACGTCAATTGACCATGGATTGTCGTAAAAGATGCTCGGATTCTCCAGATTATTTTTGCTGCCTCGTTTGCCGTCCTCAACGTTTAAGCCCGCCGCATTTGCGGCGTTTGTTTGGTTCGCGATGGCCGGTGCCGCGAGTGCCGGTGATCGCCTGCTTGCGACCGGTGGCGTGACGCAGATCGAGGGGGCGGCGGGCGGTGGTCTGGTGCCCTGGGCTGTGATTACGGGCTACGGCACCCGCGACCAGACGAGCGTCACGGCGTTTCATACCACCATCGACATTGACGACTTCGGCCTGAAAAGTACCGGCGTTGCGGTGGGCGTAAATGATCGCGTCGAGCTCTCGCTGACGCGTCATCTTTTTAGTCTCGGCACCACGGTACCCGGCCAATCGATTCGCCAGGATGTGGTTGGCGCAAAACTGAAACTCGCGGGCGACGCCGTTTGGGATCAGGATGGCTGGATGCCGCAAATTGCCATCGGGCTCCAATACAAGCGCAATCGCGACATGGCCGTGCCGACCGCACTCGGTGCGAGGCACGCGACCGGTACCGATTTTTATGTATCTGCGACCAAACTTTATCTGGCTGGGCTGGCGGGTCGAAACGTGTTGTTGAATGCCACAGTGCGGGCCACCAAAGCC
>JANMPY010000052.1:0-8832 GCA_031370095.1 Betaproteobacteria bacterium | reverse complement strand
GGATGAAGCACTTACGCGCTGCACCGATGGCACTCTCCCGAGGCGCAGTGTCGTACTAACTTTTGATGATGGCCTGAGCGATTTCGCGCGAGTGGTTGCACCTATGCTTGCGGAATTCGGTTTTCCTGCGACTGTATACGTGACGACTTACTATGCGGAGAAACAATGGCCGGTTACGCCTCCGATCCTGAACTACTTGCTTTGGAAGGCGGGAAATAGGCTGCACTCCTTCGAGTGGCCCGCAGCTGGCATCCGCCGCGCCGCCACAATCGAGCTTTCGCTATTGCGCCGCCAAATTCTTGTCCAGCTACTCAACTTCGCCAACGAAAGCGCTATGTCGGGATATGACCGTTGGATTCTCACGCAGTCGCTTGCGGATGCGCTCGGCGTCGATATGGAACCTATCCTCCGCCGACGGATATTGCATCTGATGACGAGCGAGGAAATTGCGACCGTGGCATCCGCAGGGATAGACGTTCAATTGCACACGCACCGGCATCGTGTCCCGCGAGACCCGGCCTTGTTTGAAGTAGAGATAGTGGAAAACCGGCAACGGCTCGAGTCGCTCACGGGACGGACCGCCGAGCATTTTTGTTATCCAAGCGGCGTGGTGTTCAACGAATGCCTTCCGTGGCTGCGGCGTCTAGGCGTCCGCAGCGCAGTTACCTGCGCGCCCGGGCTACACTCGCCTGCGGATAATCTATTGCTTGTGCCGCGATTCATCGATACTTCAGAGCAGTCCGAGGTAATCTTCGAGTCTTGGCTTAGTGGAGTGGGTTCCGTGTTGAGTACTGCTAGACCCGTGGAGTCTACGCTTTAGCTTCTATCTGATTCGACCGATTCGGAACAGCTGACGCCTCTTGCGCTATGGTGTCGAGAGCCTCGGTCTGAGCGAAGAGGATCGCAAGATATATATACAACATCGAGAGAAATCCGTAGGAGCCCCAGATACCAGCTACCAAGTACCCCCACAAGCCGAACTCAAGCAGTTGCAAGCGACGCCAATCTGCAGAGTCGCATATAGCGACCGCCTTCCCGCGCGCGCGGCGCGCGCGGACTAGCTGTAGGATGAGATGCCAGAGAAAAAGTATCAGCCCTAGAGCTCCAGTTTCGACGAATACCTCAAGGTACGTATTATGTATGCTCTTTGGACCGATCTTTGGATTGTAGATGCCGTGGACCGTTTGGGCTCGTCCGCGACCGACGCCGACAAACGGATGATCCTCGATGATGCGGAACGCCGTTTGCGCGATTTCCCAACGCTCTACCGCAGAACCATCCATTTCGGCGATGGAGTCGCTGCTTGTGGCGTCTTGTAGCCCGGAAATGCGTTCCCACACCGCCGGTGGTGCGGCGGCAATGACCGCTGCAGCAAGTACCGAGATGATCAGCATGAACCGTATCCGATTCCGCCCAATGGTCGTTACCGTAAGAAGCAGGAAAACACACATACCAATGAATGCGCCGCGCGATTGCGTTAACAAAACAATGAAGGGAAAGACCAAACATAACAAAAGGGCTGCAAAGCGCACAGCGCGCGGTGTCTCCTTATGCAGAAAACCGGCAGCCAAAGCGAGCGCCAGAATCGTAAGCCCTGCCATATCGTTTGCGTTGCCAAACAACTTTATCCAGCTAGGGCGTCCGAAGTCAGCGTTGTCGTAGATAAAGTAATTAAACAGGGTTCCTCGTGCCGGAAAGAGTGCGAAGCAGGCGAGGTATATCAAGAGGAATAACCTAAGTGCGAAGCGATCCCATAGCACATTCACTGCAACCAGGAACACGAGAAATACCTTTCCCAGTTCTATTAACGCCTCCGCATCCCCGGAGAAATCACTCAGCGCGGTCGCCAACGCCGCCCAGATCCAGAAAATCAGGAATAACCAAACAGGCAACGGCCAACGCATCCGGCGAGAACTTGTGAAAAGCGCCACTAGGGCGACGGCCATTGCCGCTGTGCCCATATCGACGATGTAGGTAATAGCTGCGACTACAAAGCACAGAAAGCCGATGTATGCCGGACTCCACGGCACCTTGCGTAGAGCAAGGTACACAAGCAGCGGAGGCTTAATTGCTTTCCCCTCCGATAATTCATTACTTGATCGTCTTTGCGCCCCCGAGTCGGACGATGCGTTGAACGCGTCAGGATCCGTCACGTCACGACCGACCTTGCCATTGACCCCGCTTGGGGGACGACACCAAGGCAATGGGCGGTTTCAAGCCCAACTGGCTCGTCACGGAAAAGCGTGGCGTCATTTTGGTCCTCCAAGGCGGTTAGCGCGCGCACAAATTCCTCCGCGCGGTTCTCGTTGCAAGGGTAAAGCGGTCTAGTTCGAAGCGTTGTTTCCAGAAATGATTCGCGATTGAGCAAAACGGCGGCATATGTGAATCGATCTGCAGGTGAGAGGAATTCGCGCCGGCCATGCGATCCAAGCCCTTCGCGCCATTAAATTGCCGAACAAGCACGAAGCGTTTTCCGCCTTCCACCGCAGAACTGCCGTCATTGAATGTGGATAATATATCGCTGGATTTTGCCGGAAATTTAACCTTTAACGCTTCCGGTGGGTCAAGTTCCCCAAATTTTGTCTGCGAGTTGATCATTTGGATGATAGATCGCCAGTTAATAAAATTGGTTTCAGCGTTCGCGTCCGCTTGACCCGCCATGCGAGTCTGTAACAATAAGTAAATCACAATTCAATTTTATTTTTTCCATGCCTGCGATTTCCCGGCAAAAAAATAATTAAAAAATCCCAGTAAATTGAACCAGTTTAAAGCAACAAACGAAACAAGCAGTCGTACCGGTTTATGGTTGAGCATGGCGGGAAAAATCAAGCTCAGCGGATACAGCAAAATCGAGACGATGAATGCTGTAGAGTACGCAGCCGCAAATGCGTTTCCCTCGCGACTTAATTCAATGCAGGCAAAAAATCCTCCAAAGGCCAAGAATGGTGCCGCCAATCGGAGAATTTTATGACTAAGATATTGCCACCAAATTGGATGACCGCCCGGCAACATCCACAACGGATATCGAAACAGCAACTGATAATTGCCTTTAATCGTTCGTATTTTTCGCCGCTTTTCTCTCGCAGGATCATTTGACGGAATATCCCAGGCGATAGCGCGGTCGTCAAAACCGACAGAGTAGCCAGCGGCAATGCAACGCATCGGAATCAGTACGTCATCCAGTATGGTGTCATCCGGTATAGGCGCAAATGTTTTTGTTCGCAGCAAATAGATGGCACCAGTGACCCCAGGAACGCTGCAATATTGCGCCTCTGATTTTCGTATAAATTTTTCGTATCTCCAGTAGCTGTCCATCCCCCGGGAAAAATCGTTCTGGCCAGCGTCCTTGAATAAGAGCTCGCCGCTAACCGCGCCTACTGACGACTCCCCCTCGAACCAGGACGCCAGATTTAACAATGCGTTCGCATCGATCTCCTGGCGCGCATCCAGCATCAAAACCAAATCTGATTTGACGTGAAGCATTGCCGCATTGATACCCGCCGCTTTCCCGCAACGCATGGGCGCGCGAATGGCCGATATGCGGGGATCGTTGACCGATGTCGCAACCGCATAGGTGTCGTCAGTGCTTGCGTCGTCTACAACGACAATACGCAAATTCGAGACGGGGTAATTTAAATTCAGCAAGCTTTGTAGTTTTTTGCCGATTACCTCGGCTTCATTACATGCAACGATAATCGCCGTCACACTTAAATGCCCGCCACCATTTTTTCTTTTCAATTCAGAACGCGTGCCTAAAAATCCAATCAGGAGCGGATAGCCGATAAAAATATAGAAGAGAAATATACTCGTCAGAACAAATGTGGTGATCACGATTATCCTGCCACCAAGCTCAAGTGCGCTTGTGAATGACGTCGCTTTCGCAATATTTGTTTACGCGCCAAATCGGTAATTGCCTTCACTACATTTCCCAATAATAAACGAGGCTTTTTACATATTCTCCCGCCACGTCCCGCCAACCATTCCATGCCAACCACCAGAAGTAGGCTTGCCGAGTTTGTTCGGCAACGACAACGCCCACGTTTGCTTCAAGGCCGTTTGTAGCGAATACGCTTTCAAAGGTATGGAGCGCACGCCGCGAATGATATGGTGAAGTGACAATCAACAAGGATTTCCAGTGCTTGTCCAAGGCAAATTTATACACTACCTTAGCCTCATCCATGGTTCCTGCGACTTTCGGCTCTAAAATTTTAATCGCGTCATCAGGGATGCCGCGCGCCACCAGCGCTCTCTTGGCGAGTTCCACGTACGAGGGATTCCTTTGTTCTTTTTGCGACCAGCCAGCCTGCTCCCCGTCATCAGTGAGAACAATTTTTTGCGCAACGCCTTGTTCGTAAATAAGTACTGCTTTATGTGTCCTTTCGACGTATGCGGAGGAACCCGCCAGAACTAAAATCACGTCTGCGTGATCCAGCGGTTTTTCAACCACCAATGCCTTGGCAATAAAAGGCGCAAGAAATGTCCAAGCCAACAATATCGCAAGAAAATTGATCAATAACTTGATCTGGTTAGTTCGTGTGTTCACTTGGCCTTTTCATGATTGCGCCTGAGGCTATCGAGCAGACGTGTCTCCGCTTCTCTGAACAGCATGCGCCAAGTTTTACGTGGAACACCAGGCGAGTTAGCGATGAGTGATGCGTTGGGACTTCACATTTTAAGCGGCGATCTTTATAACGGATTGTCTCTGTCAGGATGCACGATCTGGCGTCTGATGATTGGGGCGCTTGTGGGCTCGTTGCATTTTTTAATGCGTGATTTTTCGGGCTGGGACCCGAGCAGCGTGATCGCTTCATGGCGGTGCTATCGCTTTCAAAGCGTAAATTATGTGACATTCCGCATCATAAAAAACGGCATAGAATGCCATTTGACGGGACACACGGAATGTTTTTGGCTTGGAATGCGCGCCAGCGCTAGAGTTACTCAATTTTTCGCCCATTACATCGCGCAGCGCTTCCATGCGGTTTGCCTATACCGTGATAACCTCTGACACAATGAATCTTGTAAAAACCCCCGGAATTCATAAGATTTGTGCCGTCTAATTAACCGGTGAAAAGATGTCGGACAATGAAATCTGGATGACCGGTCTGATTCTAGGACGCAAACTTGCACCAGCATTAAATTTTAGTCGCGGGGTCTCCTTGTGCGGCGTTGGCGCGGCTTACGATCCAGCGACTGTTGCGGCTATCAGCCCAGACCATTCTTTATTTGGATCGGAAATTGTCGATCACCAAAGGCGGCAGTCAAGGCAGCCGCTGATAGGCCAGCGTTGCAAAGCACTTGCCCAAAACTGGAACGCTCGTTGAAGAATTTCGTACGCGCTGGCCTCCGTGAGCTTTGGGTTTCGCCGCCCGGAAATCTGCCGGCCCTGGATGGTGCGCGCGCTATCGCAGTACTCTTGGTGATCTGCGATCACTACGCGTACTACTGGAAAGAACTTGGTCAACCACACCTGAGTCTCACCAGTTTGCCGATCTTCACCTGGGGCTGGACTGGCGTGGATCTTTTCTTCATTCTCAGCGGGTTGCTGATCGGACAGCAGCTCTGGAAGGAGTACCAATCGACGTCAAGCGTTGACTTTTTCCAGTTCGTGATGAAGCGGGGATTCCGCATTTGGCCATTGTATTTTGCCACCTTGCTAGCACTCACAATGCTGCCATTGGTGTTTAGTCCGATTTGGACGGACTTTGTGTTTGTGAGCAATTACGTCCGTGCGGGCAGCGGCTACGTGCGTGGATGGTCGTTGTCGGCAGAGGAGCAATTCTATCTACTCACACCATTTCTGTTTTTTGTCCTTCGCCGCCGCGGACCGCGTTGGATTTTCGGTGCGTTGTGTTCGATTCTTGTATGCATCCTGTTGTCTCGCTGGGGAACGTCCCAAGCCCTTCTGGCACAAGGGGTTGATGCGGCAACAATAAAAGACAAGATGTACTACCCGTTTCATCTGCATAGCGACGCACTGTTCGCGGGGTTGATGCTTGCCTACTTGAATGTCCATTTCAAAGGTGCTCTTAACACCACGGACAGTCACGGCTTTGCTCGTCGCATCGCTGCCGTGGGCATTGTTCTGGTTATGTTGGCATTGGCTCTGAGGCATCTGGACGGTTTCGTTTTCGGTTTTTTTGCATTGGCGCTTATCTATGTCAGCCTGGTCGCATGGCTGCTCGTCGACCGATCCGTCGTTTCTGCGCCATTTCGATGGCGGATTTTCTACCCGTTGTCTCGGTTGTCTTTCGGGATGTACTTGAATCACTTTGTGGTTCCGGGCACCGCAGCCTTTTTCATTGCGGGCGCCCGTCAGGTCACATCGTCAGAACCTCTGGTTTTCCTTTTTGGCTTGCTGGGGAGCATCATGCAGTCGGTCTTTATCGCGGCGGTCACATTCGTTCTGATCGAACGCCCAGGTTTGCTTGCGCGCGCGCGCTTTCTCACTTGGTATAAGAGCAGGGCAATTCCTAAAGGTGTGGCGCAGCCATCCGCGTAGCAGCCCAAACTGCTCTCGCATTGGTGTAAGGCAGATTGCGGTAGCAGGCTATCCCAGTGGGTCGGTAGGTGCCCCAACTGGGAACCCGTCCGGGCAACTTGATTTGGATCGCAGATGCAAATCGAGCAACTTTATGGGCGGCTCTCCCGTTCCCAAACATGGTAAGGCAAGCGTTCCGTCGAGCTATGCAACGTCTCGCGCCTAAAACGCACAAAAGTGCTTTGGATAAGAATCACCCGTTGGGGAAGACCATTTCCGTCGAGTTTGGCGCATAGGATTTTTGCGTCGCTTTCCCAACCAGCGATATCCATGTTTGACACGCCATCGCCGATGAGGAAAATCCAATGGCCATCGCCGTTATTCAGGTCGTAGCCGCGTATTCCCGGCGCTCCAGCTAACGCCGTCATTGCAGGAAGCGGCGAGCCGCCAGTTCCAGCCCACAGAACGGTTGCAACATCTTCGTTTCTGTCTGATCTTTTCGCCAGTCTGAGTACCGGCGCGGCCTGCTTCATGCCGTACGCAGCGGAGAACCAGCCAGCCTCAACCGTGCGCAGCCACTCTGGCGCGATGGTCAGAATATGCAGCTTGCTGCCGTCCTGCTCGACCATCCATCCGTTGGCGGTCTGTGACGCGACGTACACATCGGGCGCAAGATGCCAATGCAGCGCGTAATCGTGCGGGCCTTCCGCAATCAGTTCATCCAGAACAAACCAGAATTGCTCATGAGATGCGAACAATGTACGACGGTGCGTCACTGGGGATGGGAGGCGTGTGTAACCGTCGTGTGAAGTAACGACAATATCGAACGTTGGCGTGATTGCACTCAACTCAATTTTCACCTCCGGCCACCGAAACCATGAAAATGCACTTCGGGGCTCTGCCTGAGAAAGACCATCGACGATAATGGTGTTGTGCGCGCGCGTAAGGCGAAAATCTTCGCGATCCGAATCCGGGCCGACATAGTTGCATGTACCCGGATCGACCAACAGCGGCGTTCCATTCACGTTCAAGGTTAGGCTAAGCGCGTCCGCGTGTCCGTGCCCGCCGCTGCCCCCTCCAAGCGGTCCCGCGTCCAGTACCGCTTGACTGCGGGCTCCTTGGTCGGCGTGAAAAACATAAAGGCCTGTTTGGGGAAATGAGGCTGAGCTGCCGCTTTTCCGTTCGGCGTGTCCAGACAGGATTTGAAGCCCCTTAGCTCCTAGTAGCCACAGCATCTCCTCAGTGGGACACACGCCTGATTGTTTGCAAACATCGAGCTCAAAAAACGCAACGCCTGTTGCCAGTGGATCCAACAGATGCTCAGCGCGATTGCGACTGCCATCAAAGAGTCTGCCGCCATCGTCATCGCCGAAGCGCGGTGGAGATCCGGCCTGACACAGGTGAGAGAGATATTTCAGCATGCGTTTCAATACCGCATCAAAACTATCCGGGATTGGCATGCCATTACGCGCGGCGAGTATGCGGGCATGAAGAAAAAAATCGAGCGCATAGACGTGGTAGTACGTGGATTGTTCAAAATAAGCCCCGTCTTTCAGCACCTTGGTGAGCGCATGCTCGAGCAGGATGTTCCATCCCTGCTCGCGCCAACTCGACGCGTTTGGCAGTGAAGGACAAAGCGAGCCGATGAAAAACAGCGCCACCGCCTCACCTTGCAAATGCGTGTTTGGCGAGAAATACGTCGACAGGTAGCGCCGGATGTACCAGGCATTGAAGCCTAATGCGAGTGTGATGTCATTGCGCAATTTGGAGGCAATTTCGCAACCGGCCAGCAGCTCACGCACCCAAATCCATGAAAGACTGCGAAAGGCAACCTCAAGACTGCTTGCCCAATTGACGCCTAGGGGATAAGGATTTTTATTGTGCCAGTCGTAATAAATGTCCGCCAATTTTTGGACGAAACGGTTATCACCGGTCAGCAGCCACGCTTTGGCGAGGGTGACCAGAAACTGATGGCGATTAAGCTCCCATGTGACTTTGCAGTCGCCAACCTCATCAAAATCGAGGTAGTTGATATTCGGCCAGGGCTTCAGGTGCGCGCGTTTGCCGCTGACAATGTCGAGCTGCCAGTCTATATCGTTGCCATAATCGAGCGATCCGTAGCCGAGCAGCGGAAATTGATGCTTCAGGATTTGCTCTGCCTGCGCAAGCACGTTCGCATCGAAACCCGTAACGTTTTCACGGATTAAACTTATTCGCTGCGGGATCTCGTCTGCATCAAAAAAGAAACGACCTGTACGCAGGAATTCGAACGCAGGGAGCGAAGTACGCTGCGGCTGGAACAGCCCGTGACTATCGACCTTCTTGGCAATTTCCTGTCTGAGTCGCGAGACGAC
>JANMPY010000655.1:0-1910 GCA_031370095.1 Betaproteobacteria bacterium | reverse complement strand
TACATCAGTTGGCATCAGAAACAATCGACAATAAATTCACACCGGCAAAAATGCCGCATGGCACCGATATGGCGGAAGCTGTCGCAAAGCAGCATCCGCTGCGCGTTTATCTGGTTGAAGATTCCCCGCACGTTCGCGATTTGCTGCTGGATTTTTTGAATGTGCCGGGCGAAATCGAGATCGTCGGTCATGCCGATACCGAGGCCGAGTCGGTCGCCGACATGCTCGCCCAGCCAGTCGATGCGGTGATTGTCGATTTGCGGCTGCGTGAAGGCAGCGGCATGGGCGTGATCGAAAAGTTGCGGAAGGCCGATCTGCATCCGCAGCCGAAGATCATTGTGTTTACCAATCATCCCTTTGCCGAGATCAGGAAACGCGCGACGCAACTGGGCGCTGACTACTTTTTTGACAAGTCCGCCGATTACGATAGCGTGCGCACAACGCTGCAGAATCTGCGGGCACATTAAGGCGCGGCTTTGCCTGCTGCCAGCGCATATTTTTTGCGACTGCAATCTCCCGCCTGATGTCCACGATCCCGCCTGTGCGGGATTTTTTTCGCCCACGCGCGACATGCCTGAAACATGAATCAGCGTCCGTCCTACAAATCGTAGGCGCAGCGTCCGATGCGAGTCTGTAGCTCGTTTCAGTAACCTTGAATGACACCCCGGCAACGCGAATTCGCGAAGTTCCGCCGTTTCGCCGTCGAATCCAGTGCATTGAACAGAAGGAGCCTCACCATGCTTTATTACGCAGTCGTTTTCTTCATCATCGCCATCATCGCCGGCTTGCTCGGGTTTGGCGGAATCGCGGCAGGTGCGTCCGGTATCGCGCAAGTGCTGTTTTTCATTTTCATCGTTTTGTTTCTGGTTAGCCTTGTCGCCGGATTATTGAAACGCAGCAAGTAATTTTTATTCACACTTTTTCAATCCCATTTAGGAGTTCACATGCTTAACAATCCAATGAAAGCTTCATCCAACGGTAGCGACAGCCTCGAACGCGTCGGCGAAAAGGCACAAAGCCTGATCGAGTCCAAAGATCAAGTCGTCAGCGATTTCAAGTCGCTGTTGTCTGAAGGCGAGGCGTTGTTCAAGAGCGCAACCGGTAGCGGCGATCAGGCACTCACCGCTGCGCGCGACAAATTCAAGGAGCAGCTTGCGGTCGCAAAGGATCGTTATAGCGAACTGCAAGACGCCACCGTCAAGCAAGCCAAGCGCGCCGCCACCGCGACTGACGAATACGTTCACGGGAACCCGTGGGCTTCGATTGCTGTTGCTGGCGGTATCGGGCTGTTGCTCGGTATGTTGATCACGAATCGTCGCGAAAGCTGATCGTCGTGTCGGATATGTCTGAAATGGCACCTGCGTCGGGAACCGAAGGGTTCCTGACGCACATCCGCCAGCTTGGCGCATCCGTGCTTGATCATGTTGCGATGCGCGTCGAGCTTTTGTCGATCGAGGTGCAGGAGGAAAAAGCCCGCCTCGTCCGGCTGGCGATGAGCGCTGCGCTGGTGAGTGCGCTGCTAATCGTGAGTCTGGTGATGGCAGCGATTCTGGTTCTGGCGATTTATTGGGACACACCTAACCGCGTGACTGCCGCATTGTGGTTGGCAGGATCGTTTGGTGTGTTGACGATAGGCGGCGTTTTTTATGTGGTCTCGCAGCTTGGCCGCACGTCAACTTTATTTGCCACCAGTGCGGGTGAATTGCGCCGCGATGCAGAGGCCCTGGCACCTGCAACCGTATTGCCACAGCAATGACCGCATCGGTCAATCCGAATCAGCGTGAGCGGATGTCTTTAGCGGCGCGACGCGTCGCACTGCTCGCGCGCATCCACGCTGCCCGCCTGGACAGCGCGCAAATCGGTCGTCGACTTGCGCTAGACCTGCATGCAACCGAGCGCTCGCGCCAGTC
>JANMPY010000382.1:0-4028 GCA_031370095.1 Betaproteobacteria bacterium | reverse complement strand
GTGCTGCCGACGATGGCGTCTTTGGCGTCAAGACCTGCCTTCAATACGTCGGCAAAGCTTGCCGAGGACATCTTCGCATTAGGCCCCTCGTCCCACTCGATTTTCAATGCGTCCAGCGCGGTCTTGGCGCGCCCCCAGGTGTCTGCAACCACGGCAACCGCGCTATCGCCAACGCGCAATACTTTTTTCACGCCGACGCGTTTCAACACGGCCGCATCATCAACACTTTTCACCTTGCCGCCAAATACCGGGCAGTCTTTCACCGCTGCATTGAGCATGCCGGGCATGTTTATATCCATGCCGTAAATTTGCTTGCCGGTGGTTTTGTCGACCGTATCGAGCCGCGCCAAACGCTTGCCCGCAAGCTTCCAGTCTTTTGCCTCTTTCAGCTTCACGTCCGTGGGTGGCGTGAGCTTGGCGGCTGCAGCCGCGACTTTGCCATAGGTGGTGGTGCGTTTGCTTGCACTGTGCGTGATGACACTGTTGGCCGATGTGCATTCGGCTACAGGCACTTTCCATTCGTCCGCTGCCGCCTGCAATAACATCATGCGCGCGGTGGCGCCGCCTTTCCGCACATAATCCTGCGAGCCGCGAATACCCCGACTGCCGCCGGTGCCGAAGTCGCCCCATGGACGTTTGCGTTCCAGACTTTGTCCGGGTGTCGGATATTCGGTGGTCACTTTTGCCCAATCGCATTCGAGCTCCTCAGCGACCAATTGCGAAAGACCGGTGAGTGTGCCTTGGCCCATTTCGGAGCGGGCGATGCGAATGACGACGGTGTCGTTTGGCTGTACCACCACCCACGCATTGATTTCTGTTGCGCTCGCTTGCGCCTCGGCGTTTTTCGCAAACGGGATGTGAAAGCCCACCACGAGGCTGCCTGCAACTGCCGCGCTGCCCTGGATAAATTTTCGACGTGGCAGATTCGCAACCATGGTGGCTTTCATGCTTCACCTCCACCGATGTGCTGAATGTTCAATGCGTTCGCCGTCTTCTTGCCGCCCGACATTTCTTTTGCCGCCGTTTTGATCGCGGTGCGCACACGGTTGTAGGTACCGCAGCGACAGATATTGGTCATCGCGTCATCGATGTCTTTGTCAGTGGGATTCGGTTTGGACTTCAGCAGTGCCGTCGCCGCCATGATCATGCCCGATTGGCAAAAGCCGCATTGCGGCACATCGAGTGCGACCCATGCCTGTTGCACCGGATGCGAGCCGTCTTTGGACAACCCCTCGATGGTGACAATTTTTTGACTTGGCTTTAGCGTCGATGCAGGCCGCACGCAGGAGCGCACCGGCACGCCGTCAACGTGTACGGTACATGCGCCACACTGTGCGATGCCGCAGCCGTACTTGGTGCCGGTTAAACCAAGCTGCTCGCGCAGCACCCACAATAGCGGCGTGCCTTCGTCTGCTGAATAGTCGACGACTTTACCATTTACGTTTAGTTTTGCCATGGTGTGCCTCAGAAATATTAACGGTGGATTATCCACTGACTCGCGCCGATTCGGCACTCCTCACATGAAAAAATTGAATGAGAAAATTGCGAGTTAATGACAACATCGAACTCAAATAAGTTCCGCCCTCAAACGCCAGCACACTCGCGCCTCGCAGGCTGAAATTACGCCAGCGACCGCACCAGTGTTAGAGTTTGCCTATTCCAATCCAACTAAACGCGACCCACATCATGCCCAAGAAAAGCAAATCCATCACCGCCGCCGATCTCTGGAAAATTCAGCGGCCCGCCTCACCGACCTTGTCGCCCGATGGTACGCAGGCGTGCGTGGCGCTCACCAGCTACAACATGAATGACAACAAGGCCAGCAGCAGTCTCTGGCTGCTGTCAACGTTTGGCGGTGATCCGCGCGAACTCACGCGCTGCGGTGACAAAGATGGACAGCCGCAATGGTCGCCGGATGGTTCCTTAATTGCGTTCGTCGCCAAGAGAGGTGACGGAAAAGACGCGGATGAAGAACCGCAGCTCTACGTGATTCCCCCCGACGGCGGCGAAGCGCGGCGCGTTTCCAATCTTGCGACCGGTGTATCGGCGATCAAGTGGTTTCCCGATTCAAAAAAGGTTGCGTTCATATCGTGGGTGTGGCCGTCGATCAAAAGCGAAAAGGCACAGGCGAGGCGATTGAAAGAAAAAAAGGACGACAAGGTGAAGGCACACGTCGTTGACCACACCAGTTTTCGCCACTGGGATCATTGGCTCTCGGATGGCCGTGTGCCGCATCTGCACGTGGTCGATGTCGCATCAAACAAGTGCCGCGATTTATTTGCTGGCAGTAAACACGCGCTGCAATCGACCGACCCCGGTCAGAACGACTTCACGATTTCGCCCGACGGCAGGCATATCGCTTTTTGTTTTAATCCCAACGCGGACCCGCGCGGCGATCAGGAACATCACATCGCCGAGCTCGACTTAAAAAGCGGGAAAATAAAAAACCTGACCGCGATTTCGCCGTTGTCGCATTACGCACCGGCCTATTCGCCAGATGGCGCATCGATTGCGCTGCTGGTGCAAAACATGCGCCGCTCGATGGATGACGATTACAAGGTCGCGATTATTGCGCGCAGCAGTGGCAAGCTGCTGATGAAAAGCCAGTGGGATCGCAATATCAATGCACCGCTGAAATGGGCGACCGACAGCGGAAGTATTTATTTCACCGCCGACGAATTTGCCCGCTTGAATATTTGGGCATTGAACGTCAACGCGAAAACCCCCGCGCTGATCGTGCAGGGCGGCACGGTGACCGATTTTGATGTGCGCGCCGACAAGCTCGTTTTCGTGCGCAACAATATGTCGGCAGCGCCCAAGTTATTTGCGAGCGATGCATTTGGTAAAAACGAAGCGGCGATTGAAACATTCAACGACGCCCTCATGGCGAAATTCAAGCTCGGCGAAGTCAAGGAATTCACCATCAAAGGCTGGAATAACGAGCCTGTGCAAATGTGGGTCGTGTATCCGCCGGATTTCGACGCGAAAAAGAAATGGCCGCTGCTGCACAACATTCACGGTGGCCCGCACGCGAATTGGGGCGACAACTTTCACCAGCGCTGGAACAATCAGGTCTTTGCCGCAGCCGGCTATGTGGTTGTGTGCGTGAATTACCACGGCTCACTTGGCTGGGGAAATAAATTCCTCGAATCCAACACCGGCAGCTTCGGCAGCAAAGAGCACGCCGACGTTGAGGCGGCGACTGATTTCATGCTGAAGCAGGGCTACATCGACGGCAAGCGCCTCGCCGCGAGCGGCGGCAGCTACGGCGGCATGATGGTGGCGTGGATGAATAGCCGCAATGGAGCGAAGAAGGGCGGTGACCGTTACAAGGCCTACGTATGTCATGCGGGATGCTTTGACTGGGTGTCGATGTACGCGGGCGACGCGGGCTACTGGTTCAACCATTCGCTCACGACTACTTATTGGGATGATGCAAAAAAATTCGCCGCGCAAAATCCAATCACAATGACCAAACACATGAAAACGCCGACGCTGGTTATTCACGGCGCGCTCGACTATCGCGTGCCGGATGCACAGGGACTCATGTACTACAGCACGCTGAAGGCGCTCAATGTTCCCGCGCGACTGCTGTTTTTTCCGGATGAGAATCACTGGATATTGAAGCCGCAGAATTCGCGGCTTTGGTATCGCGAATATTTTGCGTGGCTGGAAAAATATATCGGCAAGGGGGCGACGAGGAAGCGTGCGTAGGATGCGTATCGAGTACGGCTAGTGTAGCGCTGCATTCTGATTGCGACTTAATCGACAAAGCTGCAATGTCCGCTAGCTGCATCTCCTTCCCCCGCTATGTGGGGAAGGTCGGGATGGGGGTGTCGTTGCAATTGGCGCGTCGACTTTAGCATCGCCCCCATCCCCGTTGCCCCCTCGCTTCGCTCTCCCCCCGTGGCCGGGGGAAGGAGCAGATCAGTGACCACGAAAATAAGTCGCATCAAATGGGCAACACTGCGCTAGGCCTTACTGATCTTATCCCGCAGACACGCCAGATAAATCTGCGCATCCGGTGC
>JANMPY010000642.1:0-4200 GCA_031370095.1 Betaproteobacteria bacterium | reverse complement strand
CCGGCGTCTCCGATTTTTTGATCAACTCAATGATTTCATCGACGTTCGACAGCGCGACAGCCAAGCCTTCAAGCACGTGGCCACGCTCGCGCGCCTTGCGCAATTCAAACACGGTGCGCCGCGTAATGACTTCACGACGATGCCGCAAAAACGCCGTGATGAATTGCTTGAGATTCAACAACTGCGGTCGGTTGTCGACCAGCGCCACCATGTTCATGCCGAACGTGTCCTGCATTTGCGTCATCTTGTAGAGATTGTTCAGCACAATCTCCGGAACTTCGCCGCGCTTTAGCTCGATTACCGCGCGCATGCCGGATTTATCCGATTCGTCGCGCAAGTCCGATACGCCTTCGAGTTTTTTATCGCGCACCAGCTCACCGATTTTGATGAGCAAGTTGGCTTTGTTCACCTGATACGGCAGCTCGTCGATGATGATGGCTTGGCGCCCACCTTTTTCCAGGTCTTCAAAATGCGTCCGCGCACGCATGATGCAGCGACCGCGACCGGTGCGGTAGCCTTCGCGTACACCATCAACGCCATAGATGATGCCGGCTGTGGGGAAATCAGGTGCCTTTACAATCGCGATCAACTCTTCAATGTCAATCGCCGGGTCGGCCAACACTTTGAGACACGCGTCAATGGTGTCAGAAAGATTGTGCGGCGGGATATTGGTCGCCATGCCAACCGCAATGCCGGTCGCGCCGTTCACCAGCAAATTGGGGAAACGCGCGGGCAAAATCAGCGGCTCGTTCTCACTGCCGTCGTAGTTCGGGCCGAAATCGACCGTTTCTTTATCCAAATCTTCGAGCAATTGCTGGGCGATTTTGGACATGCGGATTTCGGTGTAACGCATCGCCGCCGCGTTATCGCCGTCGACCGAGCCAAAATTACCCTGACCGTCAACCAGCATGTAGCGCAGCGAAAAATTCTGCGCCATGCGAACAATCGTGTCGTAAACCGCTGTGTCGCCGTGCGGGTGGTATTTGCCGATCACGTCGCCGACGATGCGGGCGGATTTCTTGTAAGGCTTGTTGTAGTCATTGGAAAGCTCATGCATCGCGTAAAGCACGCGGCGATGCACTGGTTTCAAGCCGTCCCGCACATCCGGCAGGGCGCGACCAACGATCACGCTTAAGGAATATTCCAGGAAACTTTGACGCATCTCGGCTTCAATGCTGACGGGAATAGTCTCTTTGGCGAATTGCGGCAATAGCGGTTCAGTCACGTTCTAGCTCTCTCGGTTGCTGTTATTCTAAGTGCTTGTTTTGTAATGAATATAAATCACATCAAGCCTGATAATTTAACACAAACCCGGACAAAATGTCACGTCCGGCACGAAAACCACAACGGGTTTGGTGGGAAGCATGCTATTGGCCACAACATGTTGTGGTTTTCGGATTCTCACGTGGCTCTGTTGTTAATGCGCAACTCAATGGCTCCCGATGTTGCAAAAACGCGAAGTGGAGGTTGTGTCCGGCAAATCGAATCGTGTATCATTTGCCGAGTTTCAGTGAAGAATCTTTTATGATTCAATCCGCGCTTAAAATCGAATGCATCGCGTTTTAATGCGTCACGATCAACGACAAAAAATTTTTAATTCTCCCGGGAGTACCAAATGAAAAGTTCCCTTATCGTGAACACGGCCAATATGGCAAAGATTTATGTGGCCGCCGCCGCACTGGCAGCGACCGCTGCATATGCTGGCGTGACCCCCAACCTCACCGATTCGCAAGGCCTCCCGGTCCGCGACGCACAAGGCGCTTGCGTGCAAACAAACGGTATCGACCATCCTGACTGTGTCGCCAAGAAAGCCGAGCCTGCAAAGCCTGCCGCGCCTGCAGAGCCCGCAGCACCGGTAGCACCTCCTGCACCAACCCCGCCTGCTGCTCCTGCCGCACCATCGTCGGTCAAGCAATCGATCACGATCCAGGCCGAAGCGCTGTTTGATTTTGACAAGTCAGTCTTGAAACCAGCTGGTAAAAAATCGATTGACGACGCTGTTGCCAAGATGCAAAAAGTTGACGTCGAAGTGGTGATTGCAACTGGCCACACCGACTCGATCGGCACCGATGCTTACAACCAGAGACTCTCTGAGCGCCGTGCGAAGACGGTTAAAGAGTACATGGTCTCCAAAGGTATCGCCGCTGCAAAAATCACCACACTGGGTAAAGGTGAGACGCAACCGGTTGCCACCAACAAGACCAAAGAAGGTCGCGCGAAGAACCGCCGCGTGGATATTGAGTTCAAAGGCGTGTCGCAGAAGTAAGCGACTTAGATCGGGCGTGTCGCAATCTTAAGCGCCCTGAAGTTTCGCAAGAGCCCCGCTTGACGCGGGGCTTTTTGTTTGTAGCCTTTACAATGCATTTTTAATAAATTCAGGTGGAAATGACTACAACGCAAATGATTTCGCCGCGATGGCTGGTACCGGTCGAACCAAAAGGAACGGTGCTGGAAAACCATTCACTCGTCGTTGATCGCAGCCGGATTCTGGCGATTCTGCCGACTGAGGTTGCGCGCGGGCGTTTCACTGGCGTGGCCGAGACGGTATTGCCGCAACATGTGCTCATTCCGGGGCTCATCAATCTGCATACCCATGCCGCCATGACGCTGATGCGCGGGCTGGCAGACGATACGCCGTTGATGATCTGGCTGAACGATCACATTTGGCCGACCGAAGCGAAGCATCTCTCCGAGGCGTATGTTTTTGACGGTACCGAATTGGCAACTGCGGAAATGATTCGCTCCGGCACCACGTGCTTTGCCGATATGTATTTTTATCACGATGTCGCTGCCAGAGCCGCGCTGAAATCGGGCATGCGCGCGGCGTTGGGCGGGGCAATTTTGGAGTTTCCAACGCCGTACGCGAATGATGCCGAAGCCTACATCGCAAAGTGCCTCGCGCCGCGCGATGAATTCGCCAATGACTCGCGCTTGAAACTGATGCTGGCGCCGCATGCGCCGTACACGGTGAGCGATAAAACTTTCGCACGCATATTTACCATCGCGGCGGAAGCGGATTACCCGGTGATGATGCACATCCACGAGACGCAGGACGAAATCGTACAAGGTGAAAAGGAATATCAAAACCGCCCAATTGCGCGTCTGGCAAAGCTCGGCATCCTCGGCCCAAATCTGATCGCCGTGCATTGCGTCCATCTGTCACCGCAGGAAATCGAATTATTCGCCGCGCTCGGCGTACACGTTGCGCATTGCCCGGCATCGAATCTGAAACTCGGCAGCGGCATCGCACCCGTCCACGCGATGTTAAAAGCGGGCATCAATGTTGGCATCGGTACCGACGGCGCAGCAAGTAACAACCGTCTCGACATGCTCGGCGAAACGCGGCTTGCCTCGCTGCTGCAAAAAGGCACAACCGGCGATGCTGCCGCGCTGCCTGCGCACCAAAAACTGGAAATGGCAACGCTGAACGCGGCAAAGGCGCTCGGCTGGCAGGATGAAATCGGCTCGCTCGTCGTTGGCAAAGCGGCTGATATGACGGCAATTGATTTGTCAGGGATTGAAACGCAACCGGTCTACGATCCGGTCTCGCATATTTTTCACGCCGCAGGTCGCGAAAACGTGAGCCACGTCTGGGTGAATGGGGAACTGTTGCTCGATAAGCGCGTTCTTACCCGGCAGGATATGGCCGAGCTGAAAGCCAAGGCGGCCATTTGGCAACAACGCTTTGCGGATAAATCAACATGAATACGACAACTACCATCAACCACAACGTCGATCAGGCGGAGCTTGCCAAATTCGGTGCGCTCGCCGCGCGCTGGTGGGATCCGCACAGCGAATTCAAACCGCTGCACGACATTAACCCGCTGCGTCTCAATTTGATCGACAAGCAAGTTGGCTTGAACGGCAAACGGGTGATCGACATCGGTTGCGGCGGCGGCATTCTCGCCGAGAGCATGGCCGCACGGGGAGCCGAAGTCACCGGTATCGATTTATCCGAAAAGCCGTTTAGCGTGGCGAAATTACATCTGCTCGAAAGTGGACGACATGTCGATTACCGCCTGATCGCCGCTGAAGAAATCGCGATGCAGCAGCCCGCGGATTTTGATTGCGTGACGTGCATGGAAATGCTCGAACACGTTCCCGATCCGCCGTCCACCGTGCGTGCCGCAGCGGCACTCGCCAAGCCCGGCGGCTGGGTGTTTTTTTCCACATTGAACCGCAATCCGAAATCGTTTCTGT
>JANMPY010000567.1:0-1986 GCA_031370095.1 Betaproteobacteria bacterium | reverse complement strand
TGCGCCGCCATGCACCACCGGGCGAATAAACCCTAGCACTGGCGCGGCTTTACGCGCCTTTTTGGCCTGCGAAGCGCGCCAGCTCTAGACTTTTTCCGATGTCGCTGCGTCAATCTGATCCATCAACTTCTCCGGCCGCGTCGATTCTTCCAGCGTGGCCAGACGCGGATCATCATCTATTTCTGCGCCGACTTTCGCCGCAATGTTGTTCAGTATCTTCAACATGCGGGTGTTTTCCTGCTCGGTGAGCAGGGTGATTTGCAGATTCAAGTGACTGCGTTGTTTGGTGAGCCGCTTTTCTTCGTTCTGGCTGATCAATATGAACGCGGATAAAAAAATCGCTTCGAGCGAAACCACAAAGGTCAGTGCAACAAACGGAAATGGATCTCTGTGCGGCGCGAATCCGGGCAGCGTGTTGTAGATAATCCACGTGGCAAAAAACGCCAAATGAACCCACACAAAAATCATATTGCCGCAAAATGTAGCCACTCGTGCGGCCAGGCGTTCACCTGCGGTGGTGGCTGATTTCGCGGAATTTTCCAGCGCGATGATGGTGCGGACGTTTTTGTCCGTTAACGCATCGAATGCGCTGCGTTTATGGTGTTCGGATGCTTTGCCGGTCTGATCCCCGCCGTCAGGCACGCGAGCTGCTTGCGCAACTTTCTGCATCGTTGTCCGAGAATAATGGCGGCGCGATGCGGAGAATTTTCCGCGTGGCGCCGCCAGCATTTATTTACTTGCCGTCGCGGTCAGAGTCGCCGGGCACTGCGCGCTCAACCGTATCGCTGACACGATCCCACGCATCGCGGGTGGCGTTCCTGGCGCGATCCCAGGCGAGGCTCGATTTGCCGCGTGCAGCGTTCCAGTCGCGCGACAGATCCGATTCGACCTCATCAAAGCTGCGACCCGGATGTTTGCTGTGTGCGTCGACGCCGTAGCCGTAAGCCGGACCATAGTCGTCAAAGGTGTTAGCGCTGTCGACATAGGGACGGAATTTGTAGTTTTCGCGCCAATAGGTTTGCTCGATGGTCGGGTCGATCTTTTCGGCAACACCTTTGCCGGCGAGGCCACCGACGATGGCACCCACTGCGGCGCCGATCACTGTGCCAACCGGGCCGGCAACGGTACCGGCCGCTGCACCTGCGGCGGCACCTCCCAAAGCGGCACCAACACCCGTGCCGATGGGATGCGCACCGGGCGCGCCGGTGATGGGATCGAGATTGGCATTGCCGTCAACATCAACGGCATCTGTCTTGTTTAAATAACTCATGTTCAACTCCTTTAATGGTGGTGGGATTGCCGCAAGATCGCGTTAGCGAGCGCCGCGGCGGAAAACGAGATTGACGATAGCCAAAAGAATCACGGCACCGACGAACGAAACCAGCAAGGCAGGCATGCTGAAATTGTTCTGGTTGATGGTGGCGACACCGACCAGTGGCGAAATAAACCAGCCACCCAGCATCGCGCCGACCACTCCAACAATAACGTTCAGGAAAATGCCTTGCTGCCCGTCGGTTTTCATGAGCATGCTGGCGAGCCAGCCGATCAATCCACCGATAACTAACCAGATGATGAAGTTCATATTTACTCACTCCTTGAAAAGTTTATTGACATTGCTGCGTTGTGACTGCGGTTGATAAACATTGCCGAAACGGCGATGTGTTCGAAGGATATTCCGGGGGTTTACGTCCAGCCACTCCAAAACCGCGCATCGGCGGCGTCACATCCGCCGCTTTATTTGTCAGCGTCCGCCTACACGCGATGCAGTCGATTGCCGAGCGCAAACGCGGGGGCGAAATGTCACACTCGTCGAATGTCAATATTCGATGGATCGCATCAGACGGCGTTGATGGTGATTGGTGCGGTGCTCATCACGCTCACCGGCGTGGTTGTGGTCGCCAATTTCATGGGTGGCGAGAAAAAAATACAGCAACGGGTCGAGCGCCACTACCCGCTTGACGATCCGCGTTTTCTCAATGAGCTTGG
>JANMPY010000137.1:0-4579 GCA_031370095.1 Betaproteobacteria bacterium | reverse complement strand
CCTCGCGCGAAACCGACAAACTTGCCGCCGATTTGATGAAGCTGATGCCTCAACAAAAGATGACCAAAATCGTCGTGTCGGAGGCCGGTGCCTCGGTGTATTCAGCGTCCGCTTTCGCCTCGAAAGAATTGCCCGATCTCGACGTGTCGCTGCGTGGTGCGGTGTCGATTGCACGACGCTTGCAAGATCCGCTGGCTGAGTTGGTCAAGATCGATCCAAAATCCATCGGCGTTGGGCAGTACCAACACGATGTGAATCAGACCCAGCTTACGCGCGCGCTCGAATCGGTCGTGGAAGATTGCGTGAACGCCGTGGGTGTGGACGTGAATACCGCCTCAGTCGCGCTGCTGTCGCACGTGTCGGGCCTCACGCCGTCGGTGGCGGCCAACATCGTCATACACCGCGACGCGAACGGCGCGTTCAAATCGCGTGCCGCGCTGAAATCGGTGCCACGTCTGGGCGACAAAGCGTTCGAGCAATGCGCCGGATTTTTACGCATCAACAATGGCGACAATCCGCTCGACGCATCGTCCGTTCATCCTGAAGCGTATCCGCTGGTGGAGAAAATCCTTCGCGATATTCAGCAGGACATGAACGACGTCATGGGTGACGGCGCGTTGCTGAAATCGTTGCGCGCAGAAAAATATGTCGATACACAATTCGGCCTGCCGACGGTCACCGATATTTTGAAAGAGCTGGAAAAACCGGGGCGCGATCCGCGACCGGAATTTAGCACCGCGACGTTTCAAGACGGCGTGGAAACGTTGCGCGATCTACAACCCGGCATGATTCTGGAAGGCGTCGTCACCAACGTGGCAGCCTTCGGCGCGTTCGTTGATATTGGCGTGCATCAGGACGGGCTGGTACACATTTCCGCACTCGCGGAAAAATATGTGAAAGACCCGCGTGACGTGGTGAAGGCGGGCGATGTGGTCAAAGTGAAAGTAATGGAAGTCGATGAGAAGCGTAAACGCATTGCGCTGACGATGCGCTTAAATGATACTGCCGTGCCCCGCGAAAAACATGCAAACACTAGTACGGGCGTGGCTTCCAGGCCGAAAATGGCTGTAGATACCCGTCAAATGGCGATCTCCGTGCCGGATACAGCAGCTGGTGCGATGGCGGCGGCGTTTGCGAAATTGAAGGCAAAAGCCTGACTATTTATTCGGCTGCGGCGCGCCGATTCACCCACCAGACAAACATCCCCGCCGTCACAAACATGATGAGGCTGTAGATCGCGGCGGGCACCGACATCAGGCCGTTGCCCAGCACATTGAAGGCGATGTAGATCGCCAGCGTGCCGTTGTGGATGCCGATTTCCATGGCAATCGCGATGGCTTGTTTGGTCGGCAGATTCGCCAATCGCGGCGCGCTGTAACCGATGCCGAGCGATGCGAGATTGAATATCAGACAGGCCAGGCCGACGACAGGAAAGTATTTGACGAAGGCTGCCCACTGCTGCGCAACGGAGACCGCCACGAGTGCCGCGAGTAGCAGCACCGAAAAAATGCGGATGGGTTTTTCCATGCGTTCGGCGAAAGCTGCGAATCGGGAGCGCACCAGCATGCCGATCAATACCGGTCCTAAAATGATGACGCCGACTTCGATGATCTTTTTGAATGGTGGCGGCACGTATTGGTCGGACGCCATGAAAAATTGCAGCGCCAAGCTGACGACGAAGGGTAGCGCGACCAAGGACAGCGCGGAATTGATCGCGGTAAGCGTGATATTGAGCGCCACATCGCCGTGCGCGAGGTGGCTGAAAATATTGGCGGAAGCACCGCCAGGAGAGGCTGCCAGTAACATCATGCCGACGGCAAGCTCAGGTGGCAGTTTTAACAATACGGTGACACCAAAACAAATCGCGGTCAGTACAAAAGTCTGGATGAAAAGTCCCAGCAGGACTGCTTTGGGATAGCGCACGATGCGGGTGAAATCGTCGACGGCGAGACTCAAACCGAGACCGAGCATGATCACGCCGAGAGCGATGGGCAACAACACGTTGGTGATGATTGAGCTTTCGATAAGTTCTCCGCGTATGTTTTTTTATTTGGGGATTGAGCCTGGCCTAAAACTCTTTCACCACATGCTGCTGCCGCCGACTCACCGCCAGCTTTTCTGGAATGCCGCGAAGCACCACCGCCCAGTGGGTGCCGCCGGCGTCCCCATTCTGCGCATCGCTCTCGCCTTCCGCGCCAGCATCGGCCACTTTTTCGAATCCAACCACGGCCTTGGTCGCGACCAGCGTATTGCGGTGGATGCGGGTAAAGAGTCCGGTGAATTCTTCTTCCAGCTTGGTCAGCGATTCTTCGAGCAGAAATTCCTTTTGCACGGTCCGCACGGTCACGTATTTCAGCTCGGCCTTGAGGTACAGCACGTCGTCCATCGGCACCAGCACGATCTTGCCGCGTTCGTGAATGGAAAGGTGTTTGCGCCTTGCCTGCGCCGCCTCGGCGATCGCTTCTGCTTGCGCGGGTTTGAGGGTGATCGCCTTGTTGAGCGCGGTCAGCAGGCGTTCCTGACGAATCGGTTTTAACAGATAGTCGATGGCGTTGAGCTCGAACGCGTTTACCGCGTATTGATCAAAAGCGGTGACAAAAATGAGCTTGGGCGGCGCGTCCATTTTTGCGAGATGGCGCGCGACTTCCAAGCCGTCCATTTCCGGCATGCGAATATCGGTGAGCACAATATCGATACCACCGTTGTTGACGATCTCAATCGCTTCCACGCCGTTGGCCGCTTCGTCCGCTATCGTCAATGGAAACAGCTCGCGACAATCGTCGAGCACGTCGCGCAGGCGACGACGCGCAGGAGCTTCGTCATCGACGATGAGGATGCGGGCGGGCGGTGGTGACATGGTCATTGGCGCAATCGTTGGCGTTATCGTTGGGGAAATTAAATGTCCTGCGTGCGCACCGGCAGTGTGATTGTGACCACGTAGGTTTCAGCGTTCACCTCCGCTTTCAGGCTCGCCTCGGCGTCGAAGTGTAGCTGCAAGCGCTCCTTGATGTTATTGATCGCCATGCGATTGCCCGACACGTGGGTGGACTCGGCGTGGAAGGGATTGGTGAGCCTGATACTGAATTGCTTGCCCTTCGGCACAATTTCAATCGTCAGCGTGCCTGGCGTCTGGTGCGGCTCGATGCCGTGATAGACGGCGTTTTCAACCAGCGGCTGCAGGATTAACGGTGGCACCAGTGCGTCGGCAGGCATGCTGTCAATTTTCCACACCACGACGAGGCGCTCGCCTAAGCGAATTTCTTCGATTTCCAGATAGCGTTTGCATAGCGTGATCTCATCGTTGAGCGGCGTGAGTTTGCGATTGTCGGCCATCAACACGCGAAACAGTTCCGACATATCCTCAAGCATGCGCTCGGCACGTTTGGGCTCGGAACGGATCAGCGACAAGGCGGCGTTGATACTGTTGAACAGGAAATGCGGCCTGATCCGCGCCTGCAAGGCCTGCAGGCGCGCCTCAGTGAGGGCCGGCGAAAGCGCGCGCGAACGCAAATCAAAATACAACAGCGCAAAGCCCGTGGCGAATGCAAATAAAAAGCCGTACTGCCACGGCGAAATCGGCTGCGCGAAAGGCGTGATGATTTCCAGCCACCACCAAAACACGGCACCGATAATCGCCTCCAACAGCAGAATGGCGATAATCGCCTGCCAGTACGCCAACCTGGCTAACGGTTTCCGAACGCCGCACATGATGAGCAGTGAAAAGATAATCGCCGGCTGGGCCACCGCCGAAATGGATAAAAATTGTGGCCAGAGATCGCGCGCATCCACGCGCACGACGGCGGCGGCAAGGCACAGCATATTTACGATCAGCAACAGCCGCAGCATGATGCCGAGATTACAAAAATCCGGCAGACGCGCGCTCGCGACGTTCACCACGTTCGGCTCGGTGGCTTGGGTTTCAGCGGAAACGCGATGCTTTATACTCGACATGGCTCGATTGTGAGCGAATTTTCTACAGATTGACAATGCCTTATGTCCAATATTTCAGACCAAGCCGTCCCTTCGGGTTCCGCACCAAGCGATGGCAAGAGCCATTTTTCAGCGCGATTTTCCGAGCCGGTCAGCGAGCTGGTGAAGCGTTTTACCGCGTCGGTCACGTTTGATCAACGTTTGGCGTTTGTCGATATACAAGGCTCGCTTGCCCACGCCCGAATGCTTGCCCGGCAGGGCGTCATCACGACCAAGGATCTGGCCGATATTGAACGCGGCATGGGTGAAATTGAAGCGGATATTCTCGCGCACCGCTTTGAATGGCGGATTGACCTCGAAGACGTCCACATGAATATCGAGTCGCGCCTGATCGCCTCTATTGGCGATGCGGGCAAACGGCTCCACACCGGTCGGTCGCGCAACGACCAAATTGCCACCGACATTCGCCTGTGGCTGCGGGGTGAGATTGACGGCCTCATCGCGCTGCTGCGCACGATGCAACTCGCCTTGGTGGATCTCGCCGAAAAACACGCCGACACCATCATGTTTGGCTTCACGCATTTGCAGGTGGCGCAGCCTGTGACGTTTGGCCATCACGTCATGGCCTATGTGGAAATGCTCGCGCGCG
>JANMPY010000554.1:0-1741 GCA_031370095.1 Betaproteobacteria bacterium | reverse complement strand
GCGAGAAAGAATTGGCGGAACCCCTGCGTTCAACCAGCAACTTAACTCAATTCGACTCCCGCGTCTATGCGCTAAGCCGCTGGCGCGCATGGCACGACGATTTTATTGAATCGCCGTAATGGCGCAAATATGGCGCAAATGCGGGCTTTCAACCGGCATTGCCAAGCGTAGAATCAGTGCATAAATCCATGCAACGCAGCAACGCAAACATTCACGTTGACTTGACGATTGCCCGCCGCTCACGTATCTTAATGACCACTCAGTCAGTAATAAATCCTTATGTCCGTCGCCGCTAAAGTCATCGAGCCACGCTGGGGCCGCCGCAAAGACGCGCGCCCCGGAGAGCTCGCGGTCGCAGCGCTTGAATTGTTCGTCGAGCGCGGTTTTGCCGCGACCCGGCTGGACGATGTCGCCAGGCGCGCCGGTGTCTCCAAAGGCACGCTCTATCTTTATTTCGACAGTAAAGATGATCTCTTCAAGGCGGTCGTCCGTGAAGGCATTGTGTCGCGCATCGCGGCGTTTGAAGAACGGATGCGCGCCTATGACGGCAGCAGCGCGGATCTAATGCGCCTGTTGGTGAAAACGTGGTGGCAGGAGATTGGTGCCACTAAATTGGCGGGCATTTCAAAGCTGATGATGTCGGAGGCGGGCAATTTTCCGGCGCTTGCCAAGTTCTATCACGACGAAGTCATCAGCCGCGGCACGGCACTATTCGCGGCGGCGCTTCAGCGCGGCATTGATTCCGGCGAATTCCGCCCGCTCGATCTCGCGCACACGCCACACATCTGCGTGGCACCGGTCGTGATGCTGATGGTGTGGCGCAATTCATTTGATTTATGCGGCGTCGCAAAAATGGATCCGGATGTATATGTGGATACGCACACCGAATTGCTGGTGCGCGGTTTGCTCGCGGATAAACCTGCGCAAGTTGGCGCTCGCGCAGAACGATCATGACCGGCTCCGGTAACCGAAGCCGATTTGCTAGAATGGCGGCGCTGAATATTTCAATCGACACCGTGACCAATAACAAGGGTGCATTTGCTTGCGATGAACACCGACCGACCGACGACTGACATGGATTTCGAGCAAGCGCGTTTCAACATGATCGAGCAACAGATTCGCACCTGGGAGGTGCTGGATCAGGATGTGCTCGACCTGTTGTTTCAGGTCAAGCGCGAAGATTTCGTGCCCGCCGCCTACCGCGCGATTGCCTTTACCGATATGGAAATTCCGCTCGGGTGCGGACACGGCCAATTGATGATGGCACCGAAAATGGAAGCGCGGATTATTCAGGAACTGGCACCAAAAAACCACGAGCGCGTGCTCGAAATCGGCACCGGCAGCGGCTACCTCACCGCGCTGTTGGCGAGAAGTGCTGCGACCGTGACCAGCATCGAATATTTCGAACCCTATTCGCGCAGTGCCGCCAGCAATCTTGCCCGCGCCAACATCACCAACGTCAATCTTAAAGTAGGTGACGCGGCACAGTCACCCGCAGCTTTCATCGGCGCGGGCGAAAAATTTGATGCCATTGTGTTAACCGGCTCGGTGCCGATTCTGCCGCAAGATTTTTTGGATGCACTGGCCGAAAACGGTCGCCTGTTTGCCATCGTCGGCGATGCCCCGGCGATGAAAGCCACGCTGTTCACGCGCGCCAGTGGTAATGCAGTCGCGTCGGCGGAAATCTTTGAGACCGTGGTCGCGTCGCTGGTCAACGCCCGGCAGCCGTCGCGTTTCGACT
>JANMPY010000552.1:0-5020 GCA_031370095.1 Betaproteobacteria bacterium | reverse complement strand
ACCGGTAGAAAAAACAACCCTGTCATCGAACGGAAAGAGAAATCTGCTTTTTCGCCACACGCAACAAGGACGGATGATGTTGCCCGGTAGCTATGTTGCAGTCCCGCTACGCGCTTTGCACAGCAGTGCGCTGAAACAGTTTCACCAAGCCATATACCGCCAACATCGGTATCGCCAGGAAGATTGCAACTGGTGCCATCGCGAGCAATAGTGCAAACACCGTGATGACCGCTGCAAACACAAGTGCGACAACGGTCAACAGCGCAGCGCCCGCGCACACCACCGCGACGATAACCCCGACCAGCAACAAAATCGGGATCGCGATCATCCAGCCGAACGCCGAGTCGGAGAGGTCGTGATCGAAGAACATCAGGTTTCCATCCATCCCGCCACTCTGATGCATGGCGGCAAGACCCATCGCGACAGCGGCCAAGATCAGCACAACGGCGAGTGCTGCGATTAACGGGCGTGAGACAAGCGCGCGTGAGCCAGGCGGGCGTGAGACGGTCGGGTTTGAAACTTCGTTCATGTTCGGCTCCCAAAGTTGTTTGACATGCATGCAGTGTGCGACGCGCGTGCGCCCGCGACTACGGCTTGCCGACGAATCGCGGAAATCGCTGCATAAAGGGTCGTTTGCGCGCAGGAATGGATTGCTGCGGTCGAAAAAAAACCGGGCACCGCCCGGTCTTTATTCAAACAATATTTATTGCGCCTGTTTTGGTGGTGCCATGACTGGTGGCTTTGCGGGCACTTTCGCCGGTGCTGCCGGTTTTTTCTCTGGTGGTGGCGGTGTGCCTAAAATCATGGTGGCGAAGCGGTCTTGTAGCGCAGGCTGCGACGAGTATTGATCCAGAGACTTTCCGATTGCCGTGTCCAGCGCTGCCAATCTGGCTTCAGGCGTGGGATGGCTGCGGTAAACAAGGCTCTTCGCCGCCGCCTCGTCCGTGCTGAGTTCTTGCAGCAGTTGCAGTACGGTGGGCAGGCCGAAGGGATCGTATCCTGCACGTGCCGCGAGAATCATGCCGACACGATCCGCCTGAAGCTCGTCATCGCGACTCAAGCCTTTAACGTACAACTCTTTCCCGCCGGATAAAGTGCCTTTCACCCAGCCTTTGCCGATCTGCGCCGCAAGGCCTGTTCCCTTCATTTTTGAATCCGCGATCATGCCGGCACCGGTCGTCAGCAAACCCGCCACGCCGCCTTTCCTGATCGCGTTCAAGTGATGCTTCATCACGACGTGGGCGATCTCGTGTCCCAGTGCGCCGGCGAGCTCGGACTCCGAACGCATCCGATAGAGGAGACCGGTAGTGATGAACACCTGACCACCGGGTGCAGCAAAAGCGTTAGGTACCGCCGAATCCAGCACCGCGAAATGCCACGGCAAGTTTGGGCGCTCCGAGTGGAGTGCGACCCACCGACCAACCTGATTGACGTAGCGCGCAATCCGGTCATTTTTCAGCAACGGCGCTGCGCCGAGCAAACCCGCTGCCATCGCTTCACCGATCGCGATTTCTTCGCTTTCGGGAATATCCCGGAAAACATCCGATGCATCCTTGGCCATGCTTTGAATGTTGCCCAGCTTATCGGTGCCACTGGCGCCTGGAATCAGATTGGATAACCCTCCCACTCCACTCGGCAGACTTGAGATATTGGGCATGCCGGCGCAACCGGCAAGTACCAACAACGACCCAACGAACAAAGGGCGAATATTTATCAGGTTCATTTTTTGCCTCCTGTTGCGGCTGCGGCATCCGCTGCATCTTGTGCGAGATACGCAATGCTACGAAATGCGAGCTTTCCCTGCGAGGCCAACAGGCGCGCCGACGAATCAGATGCTGCGTAACTCTTCATGCTCGAATACGCGGCTGGATCGGGATCGGCATTTTTTAGATCCTCTTCGGTAATTCCGCGTATGCCCACCGTCGCACTCTGCGCGCGCTGGTTGCCGCGACTGCTGCCGCCACTAAGCAGGCGATTAAAGCCGGCCAGCCATCCACCACTCGATGATTTTTCATCGACCACCACCGTTGCGCCGCCGCGCAGATCCATCATCCGCACCCAGCCCGTGTCATCGCCACTTTTCACGCGGGTCCACGCCCCTCGGCGTTCCAGAGACTGGACGGGTGTTCTTACGCCCAATCTGCGAATGACGGCTGCGGTGTCATCGGGGGCGGCTCGCAGCTCGGTCGCCGTGTTGGTGACGACCTCGGACTGCGCGAACGCCACTATGCCGACACTTGCGAGCAGACAGCCAAGAAATATTCGCTTGAGTATTTTCATGCGCGTTCCATTTTCAGATTGAATCCGGCGACGGTGCTTCGACCGGAAAAAAATTTGTTGTGCGCATAGTGTCGCACAAACCAGATCACGGCGTCGCGTATTTATACGTTTTTACAAGTAAAAACTCCAGCACTGGCGCGGCTCTTCAGCCATTTTGTCGCCAGACACCGCACCAGTGCTAGTGTTACCGCAATCAGGGGATGGCAGCTCGCGGCGCTAAATACCGAGTCGCTGCCAAACGGTGGAGCATAGTCCCGCTTGATTAAGCGTATAGAAATGCAATCCCGGCGCGCCGCCTTCGAGCAATTTTGCGCAGAGATCGGTCACGATATCCAAACCGAAGGCGCGGATCGAGGCACTGTCATCGCCATAGCCTTCCATTTTGCGACGCACCCAGCGTGGAATTTCCGCGCCGCACGCATCCGAAAAACGCGCAAGCTGCATAAAGCTGGCGATCGGCATGATGCCCGGTACGATGGGAATTGACACGCCCATCGCCTGCACCTGCTCGGCAAAATGAAAGTACGCATCGGGATTGTAGAAATATTGCGTCATTGCCGAGTTGGCACCGGCCTCGACTTTACTGATGAAATGCTTGATGTCTTCCTGCGCGTTGCGCGCTTGCGGGTGACACTCGGGGTACGCGGCAACTTCGATGTGGAAATGCTCGCCCGTTTCCTGGCGAATGAATTTTACGAGATCAATCGCGTGGCGAAATTCCCCCGCCACCGCCATGCCCGAAGGCAGGTCGCCGCGTAGCGCCACGGTGTGCTTGATACCCGCATCTTTGTAGGCGTGAATGACCGCGCGAATATTTTCACGCGTCGAGCCGATGCAGGAAATATGCGGCGCAGCGGCATGGCCGGCGGCGCGAATGTCGAGCACCGTTGAGAGAGTGCCCTCCTGCGTGGTACCGCCAGCGCCAAATGTCACCGAAAAAAAAGTCGGATGGAACTGCGCCAGTTGCTTCACGACCTCGCGCAGTTTCGCGCTCCCTTCCGGCGTCTTGGGTGGAAAAAATTCAAAGCTGAACTTCGGTGACGGGTCACGGGTGACGGGTGACATGGTGATTAATCCTCATCAAGTTTTTTCATCAAGGCAGCGAGCAGGCGAAACAGTCCTTGAATGCGCTGCTTGGTTAGCGCGCTAGCGGCTGTAGTTCTTCTTTGGGAAAAGCTTTGGTGAGGCGATAGATCTCAGTCACCAGATCCGTCGCCTCCTGCCAGACACGCAACCCGCGGCGACCAAACGCCTTCGTCACCAGTTACCCGTCACGCCTTAACCGTTACCGCTTTAATACCGATACGTATCGCCCTTGAACGGCCCCTGCTTCGACACGTTGATATACGCTGCCTGCTCATCCGACAACACCGTCAATTGCGCATTGAGTTTTTGCAGCTGCAGGCGCGCAACCTTCTCGTCCAGATGTTTCGGCAACACGTAAACGCCGACTGGATATTTTTCGATATTGCCGAAAAGCTCCATCTGCGCGATCACCTGATTGGCGAACGAGGAGGACATCACGTACGACGGATGTCCCGTGCCACAACCGAGATTGACCAGACGGCCCTTGGCCAGCAAAATGATGCGTTTGCCATCCGGGAAAATAACGTGATCGACTTGCGGCTTGATCTCTTCCCACTGATATTTTTCGATGCCGGCAACGTCGATTTCATTGTCGAAATGGCCGATGTTGCAGACGATGGCCTGATCTTTCATCTTCGCCATATGCTCGGCGGTGATGATGTGATAGTTGCCGGTGGCGGTGACAAAAATATCGGCCTTGTCGATCGCGTAATCCATGGTCACGACACGGTAGCCTTCCATCGCAGCCTGCAACGCACAGATCGGATCGATCTCGGTCACCCACACTTGGGCTGAGAGAGCGCGCAACGCTTGTGCCGAGCCTTTGCCGACGTCGCCATAGCCTGCGACGACCGCGACTTTGCCGGCAATCATCACGTCAGTCGCGCGTTTGATCGCGTCGACCAGTGACTCACGACAGCCATAGAGATTGTCGAATTTCGATTTGGTGACGCTGTCATTCACGTTGATCGCCGGGAACGCAAGCTTGCCGTCCTTGAACATTTGATACAGACGATGCACGCCCGTAGTGGTTTCTTCGGTCACACCAATGACCGCCTTCAGACGCACGGCATACCAGGTCGGGTCGATGGCAAGTTTTGCTTTGATCGCGGCGTAAAGAATGCGCTCTTCTTCCGACGTCGGATTCGCGAGCAAGGATGGATCGCTTGCGGCACGCGTGCCCAAGTGCAGCAGCAAGGTCGCGTCGCCGCCATCATCAAGAATCATGTTGGTGTAGCCGCCGTCTTTCCACTCAAAAATGCGGTGCGTGTAATCCCAATACTCTTCGAGCGTCTCACCTTTGACGGCAAATACCGGCGTGCCATTGGCGGCGATTGCGGCGGCCGCGTGATCCTGTGTGGAGAAAATATTGCACGATGCCCAGCGCACTTGTGCGCCCAGCGCCTGCAGCGTTTCAATCAGCACCGCGGTCTGAATGGTCATGTGCAGTGAACCGGCCACGCGCGCGCCACGCAGCGGCTGCATCGACAGGTATTCCTCGCGGATCGCCATCAGGCCGGGCATTTCGGTCTCGGCGATGGCGATTTCCTTGCGGCCCCAGTCGGCGAGCGACAGGTCGGCGACGCGGAAATCACGGTTCTCGGCAATGGGTTTGATGGCTGCGGTCATGGCGGCTCCAACTATTGTTTAAGGT
>JANMPY010000549.1:0-16744 GCA_031370095.1 Betaproteobacteria bacterium | reverse complement strand
GAAGGCAGTATTGAAAGCATTGTGTGAACAGTTGCTGACAACGTGCGCGGCACTTGGCGCGGAAGTAAAAAAATAGGATCATTGCTCATGGCCATTCCTGCACCCGCACCGAAAATCGTCTCAAACAAACCAGTTTTCGCCGCCCCGGTGCTGGAGCCGGTCGGGCGTAACAAAACCGAACGTCGCGTGACGTTGCCTGAGGTACTGACGGCACTGGTCGAGGATGGTTACATTCCGCAAGACGAAGCTGATCGGGCGTTGAAGGATTGGCGCACCACGCCGTCGGATGCGCATCCGCTCATGATCGCAGTAAACGCAAAACTGAAATCGCTAAAACCACCGCAGCGCAATCTCGATATCGAGCGCCTGACCGAATGGATGGCCGGTCGCGTTGAGCTGGCGTATTACCACATCGATCCGTTGAAAATAGACATGCGCGCGGTGACCGATGTGATGTCGTCTGACTACGCATCCAAGCGCAATATTTTGCCGGTGGAAGTTCGCGGGCGCGATGTGGTCATCGCCACCAGTGAGCCTTTCATGACCGCGTGGCAGCGCGAGCTTGGCGACATGCTGAAATTCAACATCAAAGTTGTGATTGCAAATCCGCAGGATATTGCGCGTTACGTCGGCGAGTTCTACAATCTTTCGCGCTCGGTGAAGCGTGCAGAAAAAAACGACGGCGGCGCCGGCCGCATCAACGATTTCGAGCAGCTGGTCGAGCTCGGCAAGGCCGGACGCACGCTCGATGCCAACGACCATCACATCGTCACCCTTGTCGATTGGCTTTGGCAATATGCGTTTGATCAACGCGCGTCCGATATTCACGTCGAGCCGCGTCGCGATGTCGCGATCGTGCGCTTTCGTATCGACGGTGTGTTGCATCAGGTCTATCAGGTGCCGGCGACGGTAGCGGTGGCGATGACATCGCGTATCAAAATCCTCGGCCGCATGGACGTGGTCGAAAAGCGCCGTCCGCAGGATGGCCGCATCAAGACCCGCATGCCGGATGGACAGGAAATCGAGCTTCGACTGTCGACGTTACCGACCGCGCACGGTGAAAAACTGGTGATGCGGATATTTGATCCGGATGTGCTGGTGCGCGATTTTTCAGAGTTGGGATTTTCGCCTGAGGATTACGAAAAATGGCAGGGCCTGATCGGCAATCCCGGCGGTATCGTGCTCGTCACCGGGCCTACCGGTTCGGGTAAAACGACCACGCTGTATTCAACGCTAAAGCAGCTCGCGACGCCTGAAGTCAACATCTGCACGATTGAGGATCCGATTGAAATGATCGAGTCTTCGCTTAACCAAATGCAAGTACAGGCGCAAATCGATTTAGGTTTTGCTGAAGGCGTGCGCGCGCTGATGCGCCAGGATCCGGACATCATCATGATCGGCGAAATACGCGATCTTGAAACCGCGGAAATGGCGATTCAGTCGGCACTCACCGGGCATCTGGTCTTGTCGACGTTGCATACCAACGATGCGCCCGCCGCAGTCGCGCGACTGCTCGATCTGGGTGCGCCAGCATATCTACTCACGTCAACTTTGCTTGGCGTGATGGCGCAAAGATTGGTGCGCACGCTGTGCCCGCACTGCAAGGAAAAAATCCCGTTCGACGACGCGGTGCAAATAAAAGTCTGGCACGAAACCGTTGCGCCTTGGAAAGGCGAAGCGCCCACGCATATTTATAAACCCGTTGGTTGTCTGGAATGTCGCCATACCGGCTACATGGGCCGCATCGGCATTTACGAAATTTTATTGATGACCAAAGAGTTGAAAAAATTAATTACCGATCGCACCGATCTTGAAGCGGTGAGGGCGGAGGCGTATCGATCCGGCATGAAGCCGCTGCGATTATCGGGCGCGATGAAAGTGGCGCAGGGAATTACGACGCTGGAAGAGGTGCTGAAGGTTGCGCCTGCGGCGTGAAGGTCGTGGCGGTATTTCTGCGAAGCATATTGACGCGTAGAACGCCATTTGGCGGGCGTTGCAGGCCATAAATGCTCTGAAAGCCGCGACAGTGCTAGAGTCAATGCATCTTGAAGATAGTCTGTCGGCGGTATCTTCCTCCACTTCATCTACCCCGTTCTGCAATCCATCGCACCGCACCTTACTTTTCTTTCGCGAAGGATTATCCTTCATCATTAGCTGCAACACTTCGCAGCAATTTGATGAACCGCAAAGGAGACACATCATGGACTTAGCCGATCAACTACAAAAACTGCAAACGCTGCGTGAACAAGGCAGCTTGACCGAAGAAGAATTCACGCTCGCAAAAAAGCGCGTGCTTGACGGCGCTTCGTCGCAAGATGCGATCAATAGCGGATCTGTAAAAACGCCTTCGATGCTCAATCAATTCCGGCTCTCGACGACCGACAAGTGGATCGGCGGTGTGTGCGGCGGTTTGGCGAAGCAGACCAATATCCCGACATGGTCGTGGCGCATTCTGTTTTTATTGACGGCGTTGCTGCACGGGTTCGGCGTGCTCGTCTACCTGCTACTATGGATTTTTGTGCCGGTCGAGCCGAGCGCCGCGCGTCTGTTGGTGGATAAGACCCGTTGAACAAAATTATTTCGGCGGATCAAGCAGCAGCGAATATTTTTGCAACAACCTCCCGCCGCGCCAATTGAAATCCACCAGCAATTCAAGCGTGGGCTCGTTAATGGGCGCAACGCTGGTGACTTTCAAAATAGCTTTACCATCTTTGCGTCGCTCTGCCGCCACGCGTAGCTGCCGTAGCAGCGGCTGATAGGGAAGTGTGGCCGCTTGATATTGCTCGGGGCTGCCGATGCGTACCAGCACCCGCGCAAATTCTTCCGGCTGCAAGCCGATGACTTCAATCTCCGCCGACAGCGGCTGGCCCAACGCCGATTGGGTCGTCAGCGCGCCGAGCCCGGCGGCGTGCGCGGCAATCACGAAGCACGTGCTGCAGCCCGCCAAAAGTAAGCGGGCGGGCAAATACCCGATGTTGAGATTCATGGTGCGCACCTTTCATTTTTTCCATGTCTGGTCTGGCTTCTAGCCTTCTGGATGGTAGCCCCCATGGCAGCACATGGCAATTCACCGTCAGCGTGAGTGCCGCGCCGCCATCGCCTCGCGCAACGCTGATACAATCGACTCAATCATCACCGCGTCTTTGCTGGTCACGGCGCGGACGTCAGCACCCCGTGTCGTCAGTACGATGGTGCGATTGACTTTGGCAAAAAACATCATCGCGCCGCCCACCGGCAACGCCGCACCCAGCATGATCAACATGCCAAGATTGGCAAGTAAACCGCCCAGCAGTAAAGCGACGCCCGCCAGCATCAGTGCAATGCCGATACGGGTGTGACGTTTTTTAGACTCGACTTCGACTTTAACGCCGCTGATTTTCCTGATGAGGTACGTTTCCGCGCCGCTATTGAAGCGGGTCGCGGTGACGGTGATCTTGCCAGCTTGCAAGAATATTTTGTTTGGATCTTCGGCGGGCATGTCGTTTTTTCCGATGGGTCAATCAGCACTTTGCTAGGGTATTATTGCCGGACATTGAAAGCTGCGTTATACATATTCGAGGATTGAGCATTCCACTCATCGGCATGAGCCCGCATTTTTGAGGCCTTCGTTCGTTGATGAGGTGATCCGAAAAGGTTGACATATGTATCGTGGTCATGCCAGCGCGCTGTGATGACAGTTTTTTGGGATTAACCGAGTGACATGGAGGCCAGAATGCTGCCGATGATCCGCCTTACTTTGCACGCGACGTTTTATAAAAATTTTGTCGCCGCATTGCTGTTGTTGTCTGCGATATTCGCACCGACAGCCGCGTTGGCGTGGGGCAGCGAGGGCCATCGCGTCACTGGTCTCGTGGCAGCCGAACTGCTGACGCCACGCACACGCATCCGGCTCAACGATCTCATTCCCGGCGCTGATCTGGGCGACATCGCCAACTACATCGATTTGAATCGCGCCACACTGTCGCAGCTAATTCCGAATTCCGATAAGTGGCACTACGACAATCAGCCGGTTTGCCAGACGTTGACCTTCGAGCAATATTGTCCCAACGGTGAGTGCGCCTCGGCGCGCGTGCCGGTGTTGGTGAAGCTACTCGCAGACTTTACAAATCCGCCGGAAGTGCGCGCAATGGCTGCGCGCTTTCTGGTGCATATCGTCGGCGACATTCATCAGCCGCTGCACGCTGCAGACGACAGTGATGCTGGTGCGAATTTCAAAAACGTATTGCTGCCGGGTGCGAGGGATGCGCGGCGGCTGCATGCGGTGTGGGATACCGATTTGGTGAGGCTCGCGTTGCGCGGCAGCAGCGAGCGTGAATTTGCGAAACAGCTGTTGAGTCGCTATCGCAAAACAGAAATGCGCGATTGGCAAAAGACCGACATCCGCGATTGGATGAATGAGTCGTATGAATTAAGCAAGTCGGTGACCTACGCAAAGTTGCCGAGTTTCGTGTGTCGCGAGGCGTGGACGGCGACGCCGGTGGAGTTGCCGCAGGCTTACGTGAACGCCGCCGTCGAGGTCATTCCGGCGCAGCTTGCCAAGGCCGGTGCGCGCGTTGCTGCGGTGCTGAATCGCGCGCTCGATCCGACGCCTTATGTCGAGGGGCCTGTGCCGGTTGCGCCGGTCGTTAAGTAGTGATTGTGCAAGCGCCAACGTGATACACGCACCGAATCACCACTCGCTCAAGCCCTCAAGCTGATAGAGTTTTTTCCAGCTGGCACGCGCACGTACCAGGTCGGCCAGGTTTTTCAGCGCGGGCCATTCGGTAACCGGATGCGGCATGTTGCGCGACCAGCGCATCAGCATCGTCAACAGCAAGTCGGCACCGGAAAATTCGCGCCCCAGCAGATACGGGCCGCGCGCAGCAAGATGCGCGTCAAGATGATTCCACACCGCTTCGATTTTGCGCTGTACGGCTGCGCGGATTTCGGGTGTGTGCTCCTTCATGCCCAAGTCTGGCGGGTAAAACCACAGTCGATATGCCGAGGCGAGTGAATTGCTCAGGTAGACGATCCACTGTATCCATGCCTCACGCTCGGGCGTGCCGGGTGCAGGTGCCAGACGCGCATCGGGGTGACGTTCGGCCAGGATCATCAACAGCGCGGCCGACTCGGTCATCGACCGACCGTCGATTACCAGTGTCGGCACCACACCGAGCGGATTCAATTTCAGATACGCCGCACTGTGTTGCGCGTCGGCAGCGAAGTCGACCAATTCCAGACGATAAGGCGCGCCGATTTCGAGCAATGCAAGGTGGACCACCATGCTGGCGGCACCGGGAGAATAGTAGAGGGTGTACATGGCGCTCCTGAAGATAGATGATTTTACCAAAGCCCGGAATTTCGATATATGTCAATGCGTAGATCGCCATTTGGTGGGGTTTACAGACTGAAAGTGCCTGTAAAAGCGCGCCAGTGTTGGGGCTTCAGTTAAAAATTGAATGTAGCGCAATACGAGAGTGAAGCAAACAGTCAGCCCATGACGCAGACGTGCGAGCTACTGCGAACGCTGTGCCTGTAGCAATCGCTGGATGAATGGATGCTGTATTTTTTTCTCCGCGACAATCAAGAAAAAATGCTCGTCTACACCCTCGCAAGCGGCAACCCGCTTGACCCTGTACTGAGCCAGCAGTTCGTCGTGGATTAATTCGGTCGCCGGAAACACGCCCATGCCACTCGCGCCGAAGGTCTTCAGCAATGCACTATCCTCGAACTCGCCGACCACCCGCGGCCTGATCGACAATTGCTCAAACCATTGGTCAAGCCGTGCGCGAACCGCGACGTGCGTCGTCGGCAGTAGCACCGGAACTTTTGCGAGCGATTGCGGAAACCCCTTCCGGGCGGCTGCGTACAGCGACGCCGATGCGTACCACGCGAGCGCCGATGAACCCAGTGAGTAGCTATAGACTTTCAGATTGGGGTTTGGCGGCGCGGCTCGGTCGGCGAGCACCACATCGAGCCGATGCAGCGCCAAGTCACCGAGCAGATCGTCGAACTCGTCTTCGTGGCATAGCAGCCTGAGGCTTGGCTCCTGTATCACTGGTTGAAGCAGACGTCTGACCACGAGTTTCGGCAGCCCGTCCGAAATCCCGACCGCGAGGCGCAGCCCGGGCGAGCTGATCGCGTTATCGATCACGTTCGGCAATTGCCCGCCCAGTTGAAAAATCTGATCGGCCTGCCGCATCGCGGCCATGCCAGCCTCGGTCAGCACCAATCCGCGGCCCGCAGGTTTGAGCAGGGCATGGCCGAGCGAGCGCTCCAGTTCACGCACCTGCGTGCTGACGGTTTGCACTGCCATGCCAAGGCGGGCGGCCGCGCGAGTAATGCTGCCTTCCTTGGTGACGACCCAGAAGTAATAGAGATGCCGGTAGCTAAAGGTGACACTCATTATCAGTTTTATCAGAACTATCGATTCGCAATTATCTGCTTTTTCAGAAGTCTGTTCCACGCTATCTTTTGGCCTTGTTTGAACCGATGGAGGTTTGCAATGCAAGTCACGTTTGAATGCCGCTACGTGCGGTTCAGGATTTATCAGCTCATTTCCCACACGAGGAGTAAATAATTTGCGTAGCTATCCGAAAAACAGCCCGCAGGCGGCCGTGCGCATTGTCGCGCTGGCGATGCTGGCCGATGGCCATCTTTGCAAGACCGAGCTCGACGCGCTCGACTTTGCGGACGTGCACACGCAACTCGGGTTGCCGCCTGCGAAATTGCACGCCATCGTGCATGCCCTCTGTGAGGATCTGCTCTCCAGCTCGCATGGAAACTGGGAGACGGCGTGCCGGGTCGATCCTGGCACGCTTGCCGCATTGCTGGCAGAGATCGACGACCCCGCATTACGCGTCAAGGTGCTGCGGCTCTGCGTCACGGTGATCGCAGCGGACGAGCACCTTGCCGACGGCGAGACATTAATTCTGACGGCTTTGGTCGAGCGATGGGGGCTGCACCGCGAAACGAAGCCACCGCAGCGTCTGCAGCCGGGTGCTGAACATGTCTAACTACGCCCTCATGGCGGCGTTGGTCGGCGGCGTCGCGTTGTATGTCGCCTGGCGCGAATACGCTGGTAACAACCGTCGCGACGCCGTGCTGATCGCAGCCTTCGGCGCAGGCATCATGTTCGCCGCAGCATGGCTCGTCCATCCTGATTCCGGCTGACAATCCACCTCTTACCGGAAAACCGCTTCGTGGAAAACCTGCCCGAATTGCTGCACACCCCGTTTCCTGGCACCGCTATCTGGCTGTGGCTCGCCTTCATAACAATTGTCATCGCGCTGCTCACTTTCGATCTGGGCGTGCTGCACAAGGACGACCATGAAATCGGCGTCAAAGAGAGCCTGTTGCTGTCGGCGGGATACATCAGCATCGCGCTGCTGTTTGGCGCGTGGCTGTGGTGGCAGCTCGGCATGCAGAGTGCTACGGAATATTTCACCGGCTACTTGATCGAGAAGTCGTTATCGATGGACAACGTCTTCGTCATCGCATTGATATTCTCGTACTTCGCGATCCCGAGGCTATATCAGCATCGTGTGCTGTTCTGGGGAATCCTCGGCGTGATCGTGCTGCGCGCGATCATGATTGCGGTCGGCGCGACACTGGTCAGCCAGTTCAGCTGGATACTCTATTTATTCGGCGCATTTCTGATATTCACCGGTATCAAAATGTGGATCATCGCCGACCATATGCCAGACATCGCCAACAATCCCCTGCTGAAATTCCTGCGCAAGCGGATGCGGGTGACGCCGGAGGTGCAGGGCAACGCGTTCTTTGTTCGCCTTGCGGATCCGGTGAGCGGCGAGATGGTGCGCTGGGCTACGCCGCTGTTTCTGGCGCTCTGTCTGGTCGAGTTCGTCGATCTGGTGTTCGCCGTCGATTCGGTGCCGGCAATATTTGCCATCACCAGCGACCCGTTCATTGTCTACACCAGCAACATTTTCGCGATCCTCGGATTGCGGGCTTTGTACTTCGCCTTGGCGGCGATGATCCATCGCTTCAAGTATCTGAAATACGCCCTTGCTCTGGTGCTGGTGTTCATCGGCACGAAAATTTTTCTGGTCGGCATCATCGGCAAGATGCCACCGGTCATCTCGTTGAGCGTGACCTTTGGCTTAATCTTCGGCGGCGTATTTTTCTCGCTGTGGAAGACGCGAGATGTGCCCGCAGCGCTGGTCAAACCGTGATGGCTTCAATCCCGCGCAACGCGTAACAACCGGACACCCGCATGGCGGTTGCACAAACACGTAGACTGTTGAATCCCACCGTCGACGTAAACCATGCAAAGCATTCTTGATCCCGCAATTTTATTTTTCATCTTCGGCATCCTGGCTGGCGCGCTCAAGTCAAACCTGGAGATTCCACCGCAGATCTCGCGCTTCCTTGCTCTGTATCTCCTGATGGCGCTCGGGCTCAAGGGCGGTTTCGCGCTTGCCAAGTCGGGTCTTACCAGCGAGGTGACCATCAGCCTTGCGTGCGCGGTCGCTCTCGCCGTGATCGTGCCGGCAATAGGGTACGGGCTGCTGCGACGGTTCCTGAACGGCTTTGATGCTGCCGCCATCGCGGCCACTTATGGATCGGTCAGCGCAGTCACATTCATCACGGCGACGCAGTACCTTGACACTCGCGACCTGCCTTACGGCGGACACATGGCGGCGGCCATGGCACTGATGGAATCGCCGGCGATCATCATGGCGGTTCTGCTTGCCAATCTTGTGCGGCAGCGCGGGGCGGCCGATGCAGCGAAAGCAGCCGGTGGCATTTCGGCATTGCCCACTGGTGCAATGCATCGCGTATCAATCGGCCGCATCCTCCACGAGTCGTTTACCGATGGCGCGCAGCTCCTGCTGCTTGGGGCGATGGCCATCGGCATCGTTACCGGCGAGGCGGGTCGAACGGCGATGCAGCCTTTTACGGGTGACCTTTTCAAAGGGATGCTGTCGTTCTTCCTGCTCGACATGGGCTTGCTGGCAGCACGGAACATGGGGGAACTCAGGGGCAAGTCGCCGTGGCTGCTCGCATACGCCATCGGCGCGCCGCTCGTTCACGCCGGCCTCGCGCTGATGTTGAGTGTGGCCTTGGGCATATCACAGGGCAATGGCGCGCTGCTGATGGTGCTCGCCGCCAGTGCGTCGTACATCGCCGTCCCCGCGGTCATTCGGCAGGCTATCCCGGAGGCTAACCCATCGCTCTACTTCGGCATGTCGCTCGGCCTGACATTTCCGTTCAACATTTTGGCAGGCATACCGCTATACGTCTACGCAGCGCACCGTTTTTTGCCGTGAATGATCTTTATCGTCCTTGGCTGCCAGGGTTTGATAAAACATAATGCTCGTTTCGGTACGATGCGCAATGCTCAATGGATTAGCAACGCAACAACGGGCATGGTTAAATTGCTTATTAATTTTTTCCGCACAAGGACGCATCACCATGCTGACCTCGCTCGTCATCACCGTTATCGGCCCGGATCGTCCCGGCATTGTCAGCGCGGTCTCGGACAAGGCGGTTGAGTTCGGCGCGAATTGGACCGATAGCCTGATGGCCAATTTTGCAGGGCAGTTCGCCGGTATCGTTCAATTGCAGGTGCCCGTGCAACAGTGCGACGCCTTGATGTCGGCGCTACGCTCGCTCGACTCGCCGGGCATGCGCGTCGCCGTTGCCAGGGGTGGTGACGGCAGCGGTGCTACTGCTGTGCGGCATCTGAAACTCGATCTGGTCGGCAACGATCATCCGGGCATCATCCATAGTATTTCAAATCAGCTCGCGCAACGCGGCATCAGCATTGAAAAATTGCAAACCGAAGTCATCAGCGGCGCGTGGTCGGGAGAGCAGATGTTTCAGATGAATGCGCGGCTGTTGGTGCCGCTGTCGCTTGATACCGATGAGCTGCGTCAGGGCCTCGAAAGTCTGGCGAACGAATTGATGGTGGACATCACGATTGATGATGGGCACGGCACAATTTCGCGATAGTGCCACGTCATTTTATATGCGCCCCAAGAAATGTGATTTCAATTGGCGCGTGATCATTCGTAACGTTCCCACCATGCCGCATTCACGGAAAGTCAAACGCAATGAAATTGTCGGTACTCGATCAGTCGCCTTCGGCCAAGGGGGCATCACAAAGCGTTGCCATCGGTGAATCGCTCGCCCTCGCGCGCCATTGCGATGCGCTGGGGTATCACCGTTACTGGGTGTCAGAACATCACAACAGTGACAGCATCGTCGGCTCTGCGCCGGAAGTGCTGATGGCAGCGATTGCGGCGACGACTGCGCGGATACGCGTCGGCAGCGCGGGGGTGATGTTGCCGCATTATTCGGCGTTGAAAGTGGCGGAACAGTTTCGCGTGCTCGAAGGTATCGCGCCGGGACGCATTGATTTGGGTGTCGGTCGCGCACCGGGGTCGGATCGGCTGACCGCGTTTGCGTTAAATCCCAATTCAAATGCAGCGGAAGAATTTCCGAATCAGGTGCGCGATTTGCAGGATTGGGTGACCGGAACCACTTTGCCTGAGGGGCACGCGTTCCGTGAGATCACCGCGCACCCGCTTGGCCCGACCAGCCCAGAGCTATGGATACTCGGCAGCTCCAACTACGGCGCGCAATTGGCCGCCTATTTTGGTTTGCCGTATGCCTTCGCGTATTTTTTCAGTGAAGGTCGCGGCGTCGAGGAGGCGCTCGGACTTTACCGGCAACAATATCGACCGAGCGCACGTTTTCCCAAGCCAATCGCGACCATTTGCGTGTGGGCGCTCGCGGCGGACACCGAAGCCGAGGCGAGGCGGCTATTGATGACGCGCGAATTTTGGCGCGTGGGGTTCGAACGCGGGTTGCGGATGCCACTGGTCACGCCTGAAGAGGCCGCAGCTTACGCTTATTCCAGCGAGGAACGCGCGACCATCGCGGCATTGCGGGCGCGTGCGCTGGTCGGCGAGCCTGCGCAAGTGGCGACGCTGCTCGAGGCACTCGCCGAGCGTTTGGCATTGGATGAAATCGTCATTAACACCTGGACGCACGACCCGGTGGCACGACACCGCTCCTATGAATTGCTGGCGCGCGAATTCAAGCTTTAGCAGCCGATGCCACGGCTTTACTTCCTGATGAGCGAGTGAAATGAATGCACCGCTGAAGAACCGTTTTACCACCCACGAGGTAAGCAATCAGCCACCGCCATTGGTGCCCTACGATGCCTGGACGACGGACACGCCGCTGCGCGAGGCCGTCACGCGCGAAGGTGGCGCGTGGGCAGAAAAGCAGCTCCAGGATCTCGGCGCTGCGGTGGGTGGCGAGATGATGGCTGCCGGTTTTCTCGCCAACGAAAACAAGCCAGTGTTCAAGCCATTTGATCGATTCGGGAATCGCATCGACGAGGTCGAATTTCATCCTGCGTATCACCGCCTGATGGAACTGGGCGTTCAACACGGCGTGGCGAATTTCTCGTGGCGGCACAGAGACCAGTCTGGCGCGCACGTTGCGCGTGCGGCGCTGATGTACCTGTATTCGCAAGCCGATCAAGGCACCTCGTGCCCATTGACCATGACCCATGCGGCGGTACCGGTGCTGCGGCAGTCGCCAGCGTTGGCAGCAAGCTGGCTGCCGCGAATACTCTCGACCGAATACGATGCGCGCCACGTTCCCGCGTGGGAAAAAAACGGCAATACCGTTGGCATGGGCATGACCGAGAAGCAGGGCGGCTCCGACGTACGAGCCAACACCACGCGTGCCACGCCGACCGGCAAGTCCGGGCCTGACGCGCTCTACGAATTGGTCGGCCACAAATGGTTTATGTCCGCACCGATGTGCGATGCGTTTCTGGTACTCGCGCAAGCCGAGCAGGGCATATCGTGTTTTCTGCTGCCACGTTTTTTACCGAACGGCGCACCAGATGGTGAACGCAATGCGATCCGCATTCAGCGACTAAAAAACAAACTCGGCGATTGGAGCAATGCCAGTGCTGAAGTCGAGTTTCACTCAGCACTGGCATGGATGATCGGCGAGGAAGGCCGTGGCATCGCCACCATCATCGAGATGGTCGCCTTGACGCGCGAGGACTGCATGATTGGCTCCGCCGCCATCATGCGCCAGGCGCTGGTACAGGCGATCCATCATTGCCGTCATCGCAAGGCGTTTGGAAAATTCCTGATCGAACAACCCTTGATGCAAATGGTGCTGGCCGATCTGGCGCTCGAAGCGGAAGCCGCGATGGCTTTTTCATTGCGCGTCGCGCGAGCCATCGATGCCTCAGCACATGACCCGCAAGAGGCGGCGTTCGCGCGCATCGCCACCGCTATCGGCAAATACTGGATATGCAAGCGCTGCCCGCCATTTGTGAATGAAGCGCAGGAATGTCTGGGTGGCGCAGGCTATATCGAAGAATCGATTCTGCCGAGGCTCTACCGACAGGCACCGCTGAATTCGATTTGGGAAGGCAGCGGAAATATTCAATGTCTCGACGTGTTGCGCGCGTTGACGCGGGAGCCGGCGACGCGCGAAGCCTTATTCGCCGAGTTTGCAAAAGTCAAAGGTGGCAATGCCTTGCTGGATGCCGAAATCGCCGCACTCAGTGTGCAACTCGCCGATACGACTGACCTGGAAAAACGCTCGCGCTATCTGGTGGAACGCATGGCGCTGGCACTGCAAGCGGCGACATTGCTTGGCGCGGGTAACGAGTTGGTCACCGACAGCTTCTGCCAATCGCGCCTCGGCACTTTTGGCGGTAAGGCGTTCGGTACGCTGGCTGCGAATGCGCCGGTGGTCACGTTGATCGAGCGGGCGTTTTAGTTTCGCGGCTACAGCGTGAAAAATAGCGCCGGCAATGAACGCGCTATTTCAGCAGCACACGCACATACGCGACCAATTGCCAAATCTGCTCGTCTGAAAAATTGGCGTGAGCCGGCATCGCGGTGCCGGTCGAGCCGAAACGAATGATCCAGAACAACTGGCCATCGGTAATGCCATTGAAAGTTCCAGCGCACGAGAAATTGCTCGGTCGGGGATCGTATTGTTTGGCCATTTCGCCGTTGCCCTGGCCTTTGTCACCGTGACACGTGGCGCACGCAAACCGGTCTGTCGCGCCGTCAAAATAAAGCCGCTTTCCGACCGCAACATCGCTTGCTACTGGCGATGATGGCGCTTTCAAATTGTTGAATTCTTCTGGCGCTTTACCGGCAAAGCGAGGCGGGCGACAATCGTCAATCGCTGGCGCATACGGTGCATAGCCGAGCACCAACGCGCCAGCCACGACGGCGAGTAATGCGGTTTTTTTACCTTGCAGGTTCGTCATTGCTTTTTCCTCCTGAGGCGCTGAATTTTGTCGATGAAATCAGTCCTCAACATCAGGTTCAAAAAATAGCCAGCCCACTTCCGGAAACGCCATCCGAAATCCCGCCTCAACGCGGTTGATGGCTTCAACCAACGCGACCTCGGAGCCTTGCGGCTGCATGCGCGCCTTGATCGCAACCATGATCTCGCTGCCAAATTGTTGCGTGAGAAGATTATAAAGTTCGATCACTTCGGGCGCTTCGCTCAGGTGCTTTTTCATTTTGGCGAGCACCTCGGGCTCAGCACTTTGCCCGATCAGCAAGCCTTTCACCTGCACGCCGATCAGTGCAGCAACGACCAGCAGCAGCGCGCCGATGGCAATCGAGCCGAGCGCATCCCAGACCGGATTACCGGTCAGCATCGCGAGACCGATAAAACTCAACGCGATGGCAAGCCCGCCGAGTGCCGCCAAGTCTTCACCGAGGATTACGACCAGCTCGCTTTGACGGCTGTTTCGGAACCACGACCACAGCGAACGTGTGCCGCGCACCTTGTTGATTTCGCGCACCGCGCCCCACAATGAAACGCTTTCGGCAACAATGCCAAAACTTAAAATGGCAACCGCTACCCAGGCGTTGCGCACCGGCTCGGTACTGGCCAGTTTGTGCATACCTTCGTAAATGGAAAATAATCCGCCCATGCTGAACAACATCAGCGCGACGATAAAAGACCAAAAGTAAATCGCCTTGCCATAGCCAAGCGGATGATCTTTTGTTGGCGCGCGATTGGCTTCTTTGAGCCCCCAGAACAGCAGCGCCTGGTTGCCACAGTCGGCGAAGGAGTGAATCGCCTCGGCCAGCATCGACGTGGAACCGGTATAAATTGCACCGGTGGTTTTCGCGACCGCTATCGCGAAGTTTGCGATCAAGGCATAGACGATGGATTTACGGGAGTCGGCGGTGGCGGACATGTTTGGCGCTCGGGAAAGTTGCAAGTTAATATCGCGATGATAGCGGTAGTGGGCGTGGCCTTGGAATTTTACCTTGCATGATAGAACACTAGCATTGGCCGGTGTCTCCAGCCATTTATGGCCTGAAATGCGCGCGGATGCTGGTGTTTGTTGATTTTTTCCTTGATTCGATATGCTGGGCAGCCACGTTCGCCAGCCCGCATGTGAACCAATCCGCGTTATCCTTGTCATTAAGAAACATGAAATATTTCCAAAAACTGCTGCTCATCTGGATGATCGTCTGGTTGCCCGTCGCCGGCGCAATGGCAGCCGTGATGCCCTTGTCCGGCACGATGACCTCGGTCGCTGCATCCAAGGCGGCATCGGTTGACGCTGATGACATGGCCGTAGTGCCCTGCCACGGCGACGGTAAGTTGGTGCCGGGGAAAAACACTTTCGGGCAAGGCTGCACGCATTGCGTGCTGTGTCATTTGGCAGGTGCCCTGGTCCTGCCCGAGATGCCGATTATCCCCATGATCGCGCCGACCAATATATTCATCACCGCTCTTGCCAACACCCCCTCCTCGTTCGTTGCCGAACCCACCGCGCCACCTCCGCGTCACTCCCTCGCCTAGCGCGAGGGTCTAGCGTCTTTTCTTCCCGCATCTGCGGGATTGGCGTTGGTTCTCGCATCCGTTGTTTCTTATTGCGAGAAGAGGATCATCATGAAATTCGCCATTGCCGGTACCACTGCGACTGCGGCCATTGTCACGGCTGCGCTGAGTTTGTCGGGTGCGTCGATTGCGGCACCCGACCCTACCGACGAAAAAAATACTGTTCCACCCGTTCTCTACCAGTCACCGTTCCGTGACTACAAACCCTTGGGCGAAGACAAGGCAATCCCATGGAAAGCGGCCAACGACGAAGTTGGTCGCATCGGCGGCTGGCGCGCATACGCGAAACAAGCGCAGGATGCGGCGGCAAGTGTGAAACCGGTTACTGCGGCTGATCCCGCCACACCAGCCACAGCCACGCTGCCACCGGTCAAGCCCGCGACGACCGAGCCTCCCGCCAAACCCAAACCCGGCCATGAAGGCCACGGCCAACATAAATAGGCGGTGCAGATGAATATTTCTTTTCCCTCATCCGCAAAATACTTTGCGGCGGCGCTCGCGTTACTTGCATTGTCAGGTTGCGCGACATTCGCGCCTGACGGCGGCTTAGGCTTGGTCGAGCAGACGACGAAAACGCGTACCGGCAAGGAGATCAAATGGGCCAAAACCGACGCCGACCGCGAGGCGATCCAGGTGCGTGTACGCGAGCTTCTGAAAAAAAAATTGTCGATCGACGACGCGGTACAAATCGCGCTGCTCAACAACCGGGGGCTACAGGCCTCGTTCTTCGAGCTGGGCATTTCCGAAGCGGATCTGGTGCAGGCGGGGCGCTTGCCCAATCCGCACTTTTCCATGTTTCGCGCGCGCCGCGACGATGAATACAAGATCGAGCAGGCGCTGACCTTTAATTTGCTCTCGCTCATCACCATGCCCTTGGCGACACAAATGGAAACGCGCCGCTTTGAGGCCACGCAACGCAGCGTCGCCTTTGATGTATTGCGATTGGCCTCGGAGACCAGGAAGGCCTATGTGCTGGCCGTGGCGGGGGAAGAAAACGTGCGCTACATGACCAAAGTGAAATCGGTCGCCGATTCGAGTGCCGAACTTGCGCGACGTATGGCGCGGGTCGGCAACTGGAACAAGCTCTCGCAAGCACGCGAACAGGGTTTCTATGCTGATGCCGCGCTCAATCTGGCGCGCGCCACACAAAATCAAGTGAGCACGCGCGAGAAATTGACCAGACTGTTGGGGCTTTGGGGTGACGACACCGGATTCACGCTGCCGGAACGCCTGCCCGATCTGCCCGATATGGCCGACGAGCTGCCGAATGTGGAACAGCTTGCCATGGGCCAGCGTCTGGACGTACAGGGCATGAAGCTTCAGACCGAAGCGATGGCAAAAAATATGGGCCTCACCAAGACCACGCGCTTCATCAACGCGCTGGAATTTGGTCCCGCCCGCGTGCTCGAAGGGCGCAAATCTGACCCTTACAAAAAAGGCTACGAGCTTAGCTTGGAGATTCCGATTTTCGACTGGGGCACCGCCAAAGTGGCCAAGGCTGAAGCGCTCTACATGCAGTCGGTCAATCGGCTTGCAGAAGCCGCAATCAACGCACGCTCGGAAGTACGTGAGGCCTATCAGGGCTATCGCGTCAGCTACGACATCGCCAAACACTATCGCGATGAAATTGTGCCGATCAGGAAACGCATCGCCGACGAAAACCTGCTGCGCTACAACGGCATGCTGCTCGGTGTATTCGACCTGTTGGCCGATGCGCGTTCTCAAATCGCAAGTGTCAATGGCTACATCGATGCGCTGCGCGATTTCTGGTTAGCCAAAGCCGACCTCGATATGGCAATGATCGGCAGACCCAATATGAGTGCGATGGGCGGTGGCGCGATGATGTCTGGCGACAGCCCGCAAGGCCACTAAAAAA